>JBECUL010000066.1:0-10625 GCA_040225955.1 Candidatus Asgardarchaeum abyssi
TACTGTGTTGTGGGGGATGATAACGACGGGTAGTGATTTCGATATGGATCATGAGGCAAAGCGGCTCTACGAACGTAAGCTCAAAAGATTTAATTCGATGGCCGAGACTGGTAGGAGGGTGTTAACGGAGAGGCATAAAAAATAAAAGGAAGTAACGAGTACGAAGCATAGAGCGACGAAGTTTTTCATAGAAATAAAAATAATAATTTTTGTGATATTGATTAACACCATACCTGAGAAGTCATAGTGTAATACTAGCGAGTAATAAAGTTATAAGATATGGTAATAAACGAACATGTAGAAGATGTTGTAATATTGATTCTTTATTCAGTTTCTTCTTTCTTTAATACCGATGTGTATTCATGTCTTATTTTGTCGACAATCTCAGAAATTTTATTTGAAAGGTCAGCAAGCTGCTTAGCGAGCTCGTCCAAAGCTCTAACATCCTCGTCAAGAAGTTCTCTCAACGCTTCAACTTCTTTCATTGCCTCGCTTAATAATGGCTTTTCTTCCTTAGAATACACCTCAAGTTGTAAAGTGTCAAAATTCCATACTATCTGTCCATCTTTTATATCGAAATCGCATTTAATTCTCACTACGTCATCTTTTTTAACGCCTTTTTCTTGTAGTATATCGAAAAGTTTCTGATTAAATTCTGCGGAAGCTCTTATGATCTCCTTTGGATCAATGCCCTTTGCTCTAGCAAACATTACTCTTCTAACCTTATCTGCATAACCAGCTGCTCTTACAAAACCTGTTGACATGGTTGGCATTTTATAACCCCCCATTTTATAATTTCTCTAATTTAAATTCTATTTTTTCAATTTATAACCTTTACGTTATTTTTTGAAATAAAATATGCAATTAAAAGAGTTTTTATGAAGATTATGTATGTTTATTGGACTTAATTCAAACCCAAAAAACTTAAATACATCAAAATAAAATATAACTTCAGCAAAATGGAGTAAGTTGTGTGAATGACATGAGTGATATCTCAAAACAAATAAAGAAACTTGAGGAAGAGCTTGAAAAGTTAAAGAAAAAGCTTCAAGAGATGGAGCTTCAAAGAGTTGATAGGAAGAGAGTAGAAGAACCAATAAGAATTCCTGTAGTAAGTCCTGAGGAAGCTGTAGATGTAGAGGTCAGGTCACCCATTGAAAACGAAATATTAAGGGATGTTCGCTCCATTTTTCAACGAAGTATGCAAGAAGCCGCAAGCAGAATAGTCCCTCTTTCTAAACTTGTTGATGATTTAGATCCTGTTGAGGCATCTAAAACTTTAGCGGCTTTAGCAAATGACATTAGACTTCTAATTTTGAAATTACTCTTTTATCAAGGTAGGTATTTTTCTGAACTTGAAGAAATTACTGGATTAAATCCTAGTCCCTTAAATTTTCACTTAGCAAAATTAATGGAAGCAGGTCTAGTAGTTCAAGAAAGAGCACGAGGTAGGTACATAATTACAAGGCCAGGGCAGGTCATAATTGTGTTGATATCTTATTTATGGAAAAGGTTTAAGGAGGCACAACTAGGGTGAGGAAAAAATTCTCTTTCGAGTGGGAGTGGAGAAAGGAAAAAACTAGTCTCTCGAGCGCTTTAGCTACGATAGGTGTTTTATTCCTCTTAGTATGGTTTATATCATTTACTAACATATTTAGCCTATACCGTTATTCATTTTGGTTTTTCATAGCGTCCCTTCTCTTTTTCTGCATTTCAGAGGTTACATCAAAGGATAGTGTAGCATCAAAACTTTTAAGTGTCACTTTCTTTGTAGCAGCCTATCTATTCTTTTTTATAATACTTGGACACTTTAATCTTTTAAAAGGTCCTTATTGGGACTTTGCGTTTAACATCTTACTTTTCATTTTTATCACCTTCTCAGCAATTATTTCCTTTGCATATCCATCACCAGTTCGCGCATCAATAATGGATAGAATAGGGTGTATTATGCTGGCCTTAACAATATTTATTGGCGCACTCTGGTATTTTACTAAAATAGAACTTAGTCTTCCTTTGATAGAAAACTTGATTGCACTTTTACATATGGAAAGCTATCCTGATTACTTAATCTTTTTTGGATTAGTAGGCACCATGGGAGTAGGATTCCTTATCCGTAGCCTTAGATTTCATAAAGAGGGCATCTTTGCTGTGCTGGCAGAATTTTTCTCTTCTACGGCAAAATTCCTATTTGTATTTATATTATTCTTGATAGTAATGCCTTTCCTTATACCTAGTGCGTCAATCCTTGCATGGATTTATTTCAATGAATTAATTGTGCTCCTTATAGTTGTCGGGATAATTGCTATAGGCCTTAGCTCATTTAAAGTAGATGAGCTTGAGATCAAAGTAGGTCCTATTTCAAAGACTATTACTTCTCCTAAAGAGGAGTTGTCATTTGTATCAAAAACAGTATCAAATCTATCTTCCGAATTAAGGATATACAGATTACTAAAAGATTGTGAGTTGATTAATAGGAAGAATATAATGTTAACATTAACTAAAGATTCTTTGTTAATTCCACTGGTTGATAGTAATGGTGTACGAAAGGGGATGATTGCTTTTGGCAGTGGCCAATATTTCATTCACACAATTATAAAGGATATAACATCTGAATTCCATGGTGATTTAATATTAATTGGAACAAATGATATATGGGAAGGTAATCCGTGTATGGGCATTATACAAGAAATTCACCCCTCAGCCATCGAACCAAGAGTTTTTGACAAAATAACTAGGACAATAAACCAGAGATTAGACGAACTAAGTAAGTGGCGTGTAAAAAAAGAAAAGCATAAGAGAATGAGTAGGACAAGGATAAAAATGCCCTTTATAGATATAGATGTGGATGAATTTTCTGATTATGCCGATATTAGGATCGGACCACTGCATGTGAGAAGTATCGGTGGAAGGTCATATGTCAAAATGGGACCATTTTTAGTTATAGATGATTCATCAAAGATGTTAACTGAAAGTAACTTGATTGGAACAATAACAGATGAAAGTGGTGAAAAAACAAACTTTGCGATAAGAAATAGCAGTTTGCTCTTTAATAAAGGATCTCTTGACATATACATCTCAAAAGGCAGCACAATCATTTACGATAAGAACATAAAGATCGTTTTCAAACCAAAGTCAATCTATATCAAAAGCGAACATTTTAAGCTAACATTACAAAAAGATCGATTGCTGACATTAAAAGGGGCAGATATAAAACTCCTAATCGATGCAGCAAATGGAAGTATAATCTTAAAGCGATTAGGTGGAGAACGAAGAATATATAAAGATATAACTGCTGCTAACAGACTTCTCATGATCATCGAAGAAATGTCAGTCGACTTAGCACGTGAGATACTAGAAAATAAAGCACTTGAGAGTTTAAGCAGATTTCTTGACGAACTAGATCAAACATTTGGCACATAATTTGCAATTCAACCTAAATCTCTTCGAGCATTTTATTTATTTTTTCTAGAGCATTTGATAGCTTATCCTTAAGAAATTTTAAGAGAATCAACTGATCACTCTTACTTAGTTTTTTTATAGCTTCAAGTCCAAAATCACTAATTAAAAAACTGATGGGTATTGGATGTCTAATGCCGCTTACGACCATGTCAACATAATGTTTCATGAGTTGCTTTTCTCGCTCTTCTAAATACCTTAACCCCTTTTCAGTCATACTATACTTATATCTTGTTAATCCTCCTTTGCGATCTTCAATTTTTTTAACATAGCCGTGTTCTTCTAATTCGTTAAGAAGAGGGTATATTGTTGAATGTGACGGTTTCCAAGCACCACCAGTAATTTCTTTAATTTTCTTCATCAGATCATAACCATGACACTCACATTCTTTTAGTATTGAAAGAACTACGTATTCTATAATGCTTTTCTTCTTATCAAACGGAAGAAACTGAAAAATTCTCATCATTCCTCACAAAAATTCTCTGTGCCATATCACAAATAGATTCTTATTTTTTTGTTCTTATTTCTCAAGCTTATTAGATATTAATTTTTCTATGAAAACAGTCAATTTTTGTCTAAAGCTAATTTTATTCTTCTTTATTTGTAGAGCTTACTTATAATTTTTAACTCTTACTAGGAAAAAGTTTTTGACAGGGCGTCAAATTTAATATTTTTAAATCATTTATATTTAGGGGTACGGCAATTATTTTGTTCTGGGGCATACGCTACTTATCGCTGTACCTCTTTTTAAATCACTCATTCTCGGATGGCCCTTTCTTAATAGAAACATATAAATTTTGATTGAGTAATCAAATATATGGGGATTGTCATGCTTTTAGAAAGCTTAGTATTAGTGATCTTGTTATATATGATAAACTTTTGTTCATTAAGCAGATTTCTAAAAGGAGAAATCAACTTTAAGAAAATATTTCTTACTCCTTCCAGAGTTGTAGCTGCAATCATAGGAATTGTCCTATGGGCAATTCTATATTTTTCAACAATACCTCTATATTTATTCATCTTGATTATAATAGTGGCGAGAATGGGTTTCATACTTCCTGCAGAAATTCTTTCTCTAGGTTTCAAACTAGAGTGGACATCCGAAGAACCAAGAAAATATAAATTAGTTCCTAAAAGTATGCGAGAGTCCAAAAAGCCATTAATTTTAGTAGCACTTTTAATAATTTCGATCTCTGCTGCGTCAGTAATATGGATTGGAATTGATAGACCAGTTGCCAACGCAGTTGCTTTTAACCAAACAATTAAAATCATTGAGAACGAGCCTTTTCTAAAAAATGAAATTCCAGCTGGCATGATGAGATTGGTAACACCAGAGCTAGCAAGAAGTATTGCAGAGCAGCATCTTTCATCGTTTGGCAGTAACATGGAAGTAAAGGGAGTGCATTTAAGTATAATAAACAACACTCTGGTTTGGGTTGTAGCAGTAGGATCTACTAACACATTTGCTGAAAATTACATCCAAGGTATCGTAGTTGTTAAAGCTAGTGATCCTCTTGCCGAACCTATATTGATAAAGAAACAATTCAATATAGGTGAGGGTCTTTTCTTATTCAATGAAATTCATCTACATTCTTATGAGCGCAATCCTGTAGACTGTTATGGTACAGCTTATATTACACAAACACCAGATGGCGACTGGGTATATATTGTAACTCGATACTATGTTGGTCCAGATTTGATCGAGAGAGCAGATGGAATCATAATTTATAACCCGGATGGTACAATAAAGGAAGAATACTCTATGGATGAAATTCCCGAGTGGGTTCCACAGCTTTATGATGAGGTTTGGTTAGAGGGGAAAATCAGCCAGTGGGGAAGCTTTAGGCGTGGAGATACATTTGACTTTTGGGCTAGAGGTTTCCTATGGATACAACCATCAAGAGATTTGGTTGAAATAAGTGAAGATTTGCGATATATTCAATCGCCAGACACAGGTCGAATGATTGGAATTGTTACCGTACATCCTGCGGCATCAGATCGTACTCTTGCAGGAGTGTTTGTTATTAATACTAGTGGCATCTTTTATTACGACTATCGTAAGTTCAATTACATAAGTGGACGTAGTGCGATAGATTATGTGGAGGGAAGACTTGTTCAACCGGCTCAAGGTTTCTATTATGGAACTATGCCATTACTCTATGCAATTAAAGTCAACAATGAAACAAGGGTTGCTTGGTTTGTGCCAATTTATTGGGCACAATATAGTGAGGAGGAAGAACGTATAACTTTCATTAGATTTGCTGGTCTAGGTATCGTTGATGCTTTAGATCCGAGTTATATTGTTGTAAATACTAACATTCAAGGAAAAAACGGACCGCAGGTAGTTAATGAAACAATCACATTATTCAAAAGCTTATTTGGTGTTGCACCTAAAGTAGAGAAAAAGACAGTTGATATCATTGCAAACGTTACCAATGTTTATCAGTATATATACAATGGTATGACACACATAGTTCTGGAACTTGACAACTCCACGTATCAATACATTGAAGGAACACCCGATAAATTAACTCCTAATGAATGGTATGAACTCCTAGCAACCAAAATAGGCGATAGAATCCATGCTAAGATAGAGCAAACCGATGACGGAAAATGGATTATCGTAGAATTCGATAACTTAGAAATTTAAAAATACAGCAAGCTATATACTTACTTATTTTATTTCAACTTTTTGAAGAACATATGAAATAATACGCACACCAAATGATATAAGTGCTATACTTATCGTCAGAAGTGCCATAAGAAGTATGACATCATCTGATAGAACTATAATAAGAGGTATAGAACAGCTTATCAGAAAGCTATTGATGAAGAATACTATAAACATATACAACTGATAAACAGAATTTTTTCGTACTTCTTCGGAATAAAAAATTCCTGACATTGGACTCGCTTTGAGTTTTGAGCCTAAAATAAACCCGACTGGGGCTGCTATCGTGATGATAATTGAAATATCAAATAGACAAACTATTAATAATGGAACTATTTGGAATGATTGAAAAACCACAAAAGAGAAAATCGAAATAAATATCGGTATTGGAAGTAGAACAATTAAAAACCTTATAAAAATAGCTTTGGCGAGAGCATGCTGAGGAACATTGACTGTGCGATAAATCCAGAGTGTCTTTACATCATCTGCAGCCATGAACACTATAAAAATACTGAATACCACTAAGAGCATTACTGATATTAGCGTAGTAACGAAAATAAGAAAATCTATATCTATTATTGCTATAACTTTTAATAAATCTAAGAACCTTATGAAAAAGCTAAGAGGTAATACGATAAGAAAGGCGATCTTATATGCTGTTATTATTCTTAATCTTACCAAATCAAGAAACATTTTTTGAAAAATTGCACTAAATATACTTGTGGTCTTGGAAAAATCAAAAGGTTTCACCTTCATGGCTTCAGCACGTTTTCTATATACAGAAGCTATATCTAATAAAGTGACTACCTCCGCCGTCAATAACCTTGAGAGATAAGATATAAGAAGAATGACAATGAGTATGGCTATAATAGAGAATATAACTATATAAAGCGTATGCGGAAACATGCTTCTTGTATACGTATTGATGAAAAGATAAACGAGAGGAGCCATAGGAAGCTGAAAAAGAATGTAAGGATGCCCCTCTACTAAGGATATTGCGATTGAAATCCATATAAAGACTGCACTAGCAAATTGCAAAATTCTCTTCTTATTTTTACGTTCAAGTATAAATAGAAAAATTGTTGCAATTCTACTAATTGAAGCTATATAAAAGAATAACAGTATTGCGGCTATATATGCTATCGGTAGACGCCATAATGGTAGGTTTAAAAGAATTATTGGTATTGCTAGATAAAGAATTAAAAGCCAAATAACTTTAAATTGCGAGAAAATAGACTCAAAAAGTATTTTGCCATATATGTAATCCCTCATCTCTATAGGTTGAGAAAGTATAAAATTGTACTCTGCAGGAGAAATTACTCTTATACGGCTCCTTCCACTAAGAAGAATTGCCCAGAAAACACCGAGTGATAATATAAATGACGCCCATTCAGCAATAAAATACTTTGTTATATCATATTTAGAAAGAAAAGTTATAAAACTTGAACTTATGTCCCCCTGAGAGATTCCAAATATCAGAAATAAGAAAAGTGGTATTTGTGAGAATAAAAAAATTAGATCCATAAGTAATGCTTTTTGGCTCCGCCTGTAAGCCCCTATAAAATCTTTAAATAGAAGGAGGGCCACTATTATGCTTTTTTTCATGTTATTCTTCACCCTTGATGATCTTCATAAAGACCTCTTCAAGTGTTGCATCCTCACCACGAAATGCTACTCTCTTTAATTTGTCTATCTCCCCTTCAATAAGCAATGTACCTTTATTAATAATGCCAACTCTTGTGCAAAAACGTTCAACCATATCTAACATGTGACTAGAAATTAGTGCTGTAGAACCCTTTTCGACTAAGTTCTTTACTTCTTTTTTAAAGACATATTGAGCTTCAGGGTCTATATTTACCATTGGCTCATCCATTATTAAAATGCGGGGATTGTGGATGAGTGCAGATGCTATTGCAACCTTTTGAATCATACCTCTAGAAAGAGCTCTAATTATCGTACTTTCCTTCTCATCTAACTCAAAGATAGATAAATAATATTCAACTCTGTCCCTTAGCTCATCTTTTTGCATTCCTCGTAATCTTCCTATAAACTCAATAAACTCTCTTACAGTTAAATTTTGGAAAAGATAAGGATCCTCTGGAACATACCCCACATATTTCAATGCATCAACTCTGGATTTTGATACATCAAATCCCATTATTCGAACAGTGCCAGTATCTGGCGTTAAAAGACCGACTATTATCTTCAGGGTTGTTGTTTTCCCCGCACCGTTTGGTCCTAATAATCCATATATCTCTTTTTCGTTAATAGATAAACTAAGATTCTTTAGAGCTACAGTTTTCCCGTAGGTCTTAGAAACATTAAATAGCTCTATGACTCCCATGTCAATCTACCCCTTATGTATGCAACTAAATCAAAATAAAAAAGAAATCATAGAAATAAAATGTTTTTTGAAGACATTTTTCAACAATTTTTGTTTGAAAATTTTATCAGACTTGAAAACGATACTTTTATTCGATGTTCGATTCTATAGAATAATATATACTTTGATTTTTATTCTTATGATAGAGGGACTATAACATGAGAAAGTGCTTAAAGCGTATGATATCTCGTCTCTTAGTAATTATCACATTAGGTTCTCTTGTTTTCTCTGGTATATTCCTAGAACCAAATGTATTGGCAATCAACAAGGGTGCTGAATATGAAAGTGGTATCATAGAAGGGGATCCTTTGGATATTTGGTACACATGGATCAATACTCGTTGGATACAACTACTATATGCATCCTATGTTTCCGATATTTATCCCCCTCCATTCTTATCGATAATGGCTCAGCATTTTCTTGGTGATAACAATACTGAAATTTTCTTTGCAATGAACTTTATAGGAATCGAATTTTTCGACGACGAGAATAATAACTCATATTTTGATATGGACCCTACTAGCGGGGCTTCAGAGTTAAGGTATTTCATATTTCCTAATGCATCGTTCAGTGTGGTCCCTATAAATGTAACGAAATCAATATTGGAATATAACAATAAAACAATTGCAGTTTATCGATGGGGCTTCTCATTTAACTCTGTTCAAGGTTGTTTAATGGATAATAATGGACAGTTGGTCTATTCTGAGAATGATGAAATAATAGATGTTATTGTTGAGTATCTAATATTTGAATACGAATTACGGGTGCATCAAGATACTTACTTATGTGAGATTAAACAAAGTATAGAAATTGGAAATATCACGTTTTATGAGTACATTCCTGGAGTTGGGCGTTATCCATTAAGTAATTCTAGTAGTTTTTATAACTTGGGTCTATCTCTAATATTTGCAATAACTCTTGCATCCAACATGAATTTAACCTTTATGAGTACAACGGAAAATAGGACCTTAAGAGATCCAAATCTAACTCCTACACCTGTACAAAATATAACCCTTAACAATGGGACACATACTTTTCTAGAAATGGGCTTCAACGAAAATTACACCATTTTTCCAGAAAATCAATCTTATAGAGCTAACGTTGTTGCATATTCAAAAGATACCCTTCCTAGTGCAACAGTACTTCAATTTTATACTAAAAATGATGTTTATGATTTTATAGGCTCTGTATTCAAAGACTCTGTTGTCTTTCCTTCAGAGGTAACGCCTGATCTTTCATATAATAGGTCAACATTCATTTACAGAATAATGTATCCAATGTGGCAAGGTAGGAAAATCTCACACGACCCTAAGATTCTAGTATATCCTAGTGCAAAGCTATTATCTGAGTACGTTTCAATTCCTCCAGGTGTTGCACCTATGTCATACTTATTTTACCATAGTATAATATTTCTTACAATATTTGTTGGAGTGATCTTTTTCTTAATAGCCGTTATCAGAGCTAAAAATATTAAGCGTAATGAACTTTCCCCTTTAACGGAAAATATCTCAAACTAAATATTCCTGAAAGGTGATGCTCTTGCGATCCGTAGTTTATGAAGATCTATCTGAGAACGCATTTAAAACATATGTCTATCTTATTACTCGGAAAGATCATTGTGCTGGACCAAGAGAAGTTCAGAGAGCTCTTGGATTTTCTAGCCCCAGCTCGGCTTTATTTCATTTAAATAAATTAGTTGAAAGAGGGCTTGTGAGAGAAGAACGTGGTATTTATTACATCAATGACATAAAGAAAATTGGGCCACTAAGGAATTTCTTCATAATAAGAAATAAGCTCATACCTAAAGACCTAATATACTTTTTAATTATTTTTGAGTTTACGATTTTTGATACTTTTGTTTTACTGAATCCTGATGAAATTATTGAGTTTTTGGCTCTATTTCCTCTTTTTGCTGCTATGGTACTATTTCTGATAAATGGATTTCACGAATTACTTCTGAGGCGAAAGATAACAAAATTTTTTGTTATGAAGAAAAAATGATTCATTTGTAACTATTTTATGATTGTAGAAATTATAACAGTACTTCCGCATTAATTAGGTGAAAAATCCGTATTGGTTGCGAAAAAATTATTTTTTCCGCCGCACTCCTTTTTG
>JBECUL010000067.1:0-10437 GCA_040225955.1 Candidatus Asgardarchaeum abyssi
ATAAAATACGAAAAAAGCAACAACATACAAGCGGCAATATCAGCATACAAACAAATACTGACCATCAACCCAAAGCATGAACTCGCCTCCCAAAGACTAATGGAACTTTATAAAATAAAATACCTGACCAGATCAGATGGCCACACTTCGGCAATAAGTTCTGTTGCGTGGAGTCCCGACAGCAAACTAATAGTTTCTGGAAGCGGTGATGAAACTATTAAGGTTTGGGATGCGGCTAGTGGTACGTTGTTGAGAACCTTAGAGGGTCATACTCGGCAAGTGAAATCTGTTGCGTGGAGCCCCGACGGCAAACTAATAGCCTCTGGGAGCGACGATAGGACTATCAAAGTTTGGGATGCAGCCAGTGGTACGTTATTGAGAACCCTAAAGGGTCATAAAGGTGCGATAAATGCTGTTGCGTGGAGTCCCGACGGCAAACTAATAGCTTCTGGAGGCTGTGATAATACTGTTAGGATTTGGGATGCGGCCAGTGGTACGTTGTTGAGAACCCTAAAGGGTCATAAAGGTGCGATAAATGCTGTTGCGTGGAGTCCCGACGGCAAACTAATAGCCTCTGGGAGCGACGATAGGACTATCAAAGTTTGGGATGTGGTCAGTGGTACGTTGCTGAGAACCTTAGAGGGTCATACTTGGCAAGTGAAATCTGTTGCATGGAGCTCCGACGGCAAACTAATAGCCTCTGGAAGCAGTGATGAAACTATTAAGGTTTGGGATGCGGCTAGTGGTACGTTGTTGAGAACCTTAGAGGGTCATACTTGGCAAGTGAAATCTATTGCATGGAGCTCCGACGGCAAACTAATAGCCTCTGGAAGCGAGGATAATACTATTAGAGTTTGGGATGTTAGGAGCGGCAAAGAGGTTACTGTGAAGAGGCTTGGAAGTTCGGTTAATAGTATTGACTGGGCTGCAGTTGGAGGCGGAGATGTGGTTGTTGCTGGGCTGGCGAGTGGTGACATGGTTCTTATATTTTTATGATTTTATTGGGGTGTTTGAGGTGTTATTAGGCGGGTCTTAGGGATGCTGTTTAAGTTGGTGGCGAATATTGTGGGTGCCAGCTGCTAATTTTACTGTGGAGCAAATTCATGGTTTCTAAAGACTAAGTAGCGAGGTTCATACAGATTTCAAGTCGGTATAGTGGTTTATGATTTTCACGAGTTATGGCTATACCTTTATCATTTGGAATTGCGTTCATTGGTATCTTTCTTGCATGCAGAATCTCAAAAAATAGCAGAATGGCCTCGAGATCAGAAAACATAAATTTGGCTGTTTTCTTTAATTTTTCGCTAAGCTCTTTAGAGATTATTTTAGATTCATAAAGCACATTAAAGACATCCGAGTAAGATGTTGCATCTCTTAATTCAAGATGCTCAATAATTTTTAGTCCTATGTCTATGCACCCTTGTACTGCGATGTAAAGATTCCATAAAACTGCGCTTACTATCACTCTATTGCTAACTAATTCCTCGTAGGTTTTCTTTCTTAGTTCTTCTAAAACTTTAAGAAGCTCAATAATTTCACTTACTGACACTGAGAAAGTGTATAGTCATTCTTTGACTCTTAAAATGATTGCTTCTTTTCTTATGTGTTTATAGTCGTCCCGTTTAACTTATTTATGAATATATTGTATCATTCACCTCATTATTTTCAAGTTCTGTGTTATTCTTAAGAATCTCTCTTACAAGGCTATACAAGAATAATCAGGAAATTAGATAATTAAAAATGAATAATCATAACTTTCTAACTTTTATGCTGTAAACGATGTTATATCCCCATTCTCAGATAGTCAAAAGCATCGAAAGATTAAAAAATCTATATACATAAATATATACATAAAAAATGTGCTATGGTGTTCTTATGAAAACATTAATGATTCGGGATGAGGTTTATGAAAAATTAAAGTCTCTAAAGAGGAAAAATGAGAGCTTTAGCGACCTATTGGAGAGACTGATTAGTCAAATAGATAACAGGACTAAACTGGAAAAATACTTTGGCATACTATCTAATGAAGAAGCAAAAAAATTAGAATCAGAGGTATTTAGAGTACGCAAAGAATTAACGAAATCCATGGCAAGCAAATTTGATAAAGTTTTAAAAGAGTTAGAGAATAATCATTAAACTGGTCCTCATAAGATGATGATGGGTGAGTTAATTGATTGTACTTGACACAGATGTGCTGATCAATTTTTTGAGAGGAGATCTCGCTACAAAAGATATACTTTTTTCGATAAACGAGCCCCTAGCAACAACTGTCATAAATGCATATGAGCTAATGCGTGGAGCTATTACCATTAAAAAACAAAAAACAATTAAGGAATTTATAGAAACTATTAATCTTCTGCCCTTAGACAAGAAAGCAACATTTATCGCAACAGATATCTATCTCCACTTAAGAAAATCTGGGACAATTATAAATGAATTGGATATTTTAATAGCTGCGATTACTGTAGCAAATGACGGTACGCTATTCACATACAATATAAGGCATTTTGAGAGAATCCCCCAATTGAACCTTTTAAAGGTTTAATATTATCATTATTTTAATGAAATATATATTGCAATATAAATCTCGTTCTTGCACATTTTTAATGACGTAGATTAATCTAGTGTATGCCAAGTTGTATACATAGGCTCATTACACTCGTAACGCATAAACTACCTATAATAACAGACATGATAGCCAAAGCAATTCTTTGCATTTCGGATTTTCCGTAGGATATCGTAAAATAATAGCCGATAGTGCTACTTGCTAAAATTACAAACCAACCTATAAAATTCCCAGTTGGTACACCAAACCAAGGCCCTTCATGAGACCAGACCCACACTTTAAGTGCTGTGGCAACTGGATCTGTGAATAAGTCATACACAACGCCTATAAAAGCGGTAATAAATCCGATCTTAAACGCATTAATGCAATTTAATTTTTCTTGGTAATGCACGTTTAGAAATACGATAGCCAAGTGTAAAGCCATTAATGTATTAGCAATCCATCCAAAAAATGTAAACAGTCCAATCATTACAAGATTTTGACCAGTGTAGCTGTACCCTCATGAAGTAACACCAATGTATTCCACTAAGACTCCAATACCTCCACTTATAATTGCAATAAGAAGGGTATTAAATTTGCCTCTAAACTTGTAACTATGATATAGTAAAATTACTGAGAGAAGAATCACTAAAGAGACATTTAGATAAGCAGACATTACAATCACCTATTTTCCTTTAGGACAATGACTATATACGTAAAAATGATACTAAGCGGAAACAAAGATAAAGGAAGCAAATACCAAAGACCATAAAAGATACATGTACTAATGTGAATAATTATTATCAAAACAAAGACAAGAAAAGGCAGATGAAACAATATTTCACTATGTTTGCTCATAACATACCTCCTATACATGGATATAGTAATGTTAAATAAGCTCTTTTTTAGGTTATTAACTTTTTAATTGCTAAATTATCTTATGTTAATTCACACAGTAAAAAATTTGCAGAGTAATTAATCAAATTAAGAAGAACAACATGATTATTAATATTTTTATGAGCAAGTATGCGTTTATAACTGTTGTAGCAATGGCTTCGTCGCTTGATAAAATTTGATAAAAACAATTATTACAAGGGAAATATAATAAATACATTTTTATATATTCACTATAGTAATTATATTTGGTGTAAATATTATGTCGACTATAGCTATTAAGGAAGAAACAAAACGAGAACTACTAAAATTTGTATCGGAGTTACAAATAAAATTAGGCCGAAGAGTAGATTTTGATGAAGCCATACGATTCTTGCTCATGTACAGAAGAAAGAGGAATCCCCGCCTATTAATTGAAGCATGTACTCCTATGGAGGATGTAGAAGAAGCTCTAAAAGAATTATATGAGGAGCGTAAAAAGGATGAAAAAAGACTTAACAGGTATTTTGGCCCTTGATGCCAGTACCCTGATTGATTTACTAATGTTATCTAATCGTGGAAAAGCACTTCAAAAGGCACTTCTTGATGACTTAGTTGATGCATATACAACAGAATTCGCGATAATAGAAACAAAGTATATACTCTGCAGAAGACTTGGATGGGACCAAGCTAATGTAAAAGTGGAGAGATTATTAGCGTCGGGTTATATTAACGTGATAAAAACTGAAGAAATAATGGATCTAGCAGCCAAATATAAATGTGATAGAAGAATCTCATTGGCTGATTCTCTAGTGCTAGCCTTAGCTAAAAAGCTTAATTGCAAAGCACTTTTTTCTCATAAAGAAAAAGAACTCGCTGAGGAAATGCAAAAGAAAAAATTTGACGTCGAGATATTGTTCTTGGAAGATTATGTTACATAAATAATATTAGTTCTTCATATACTCTCAGAAGGAGCTTAAGTCTAGCTTGTGAGAATCAATTATCTTCTTCACAGTATTCAAGAATGCTCTTAAGTCATTTATATTATCGTCTAATTCTCGGTATACCCTTTCTATGTCGACTTTTGCATAGGCATATGCTAATAGGTTTCTGAACCTTGCCATTTTGATTAATCTTTCAGCCAAATCTTTTTCAAGTAAATTATTCATCATTAATATTCTGAAAACGTCAGCATAGGATTCTGGTGTCTCTAGATTCAACTTTGAAGCTATCTTCAACGCTAAGTCTATACTTGCTTGGATCGCTTCATAAAGATACCATAACATTGCACCAGTAAGTATAGGATTGATTGAATTTTCTCAAGCCCTTTTTCTTTTAGTTCTGTTAGGTATTTGATAGCATTTACAATAGTTTCAACCTGCATCTAATATTCGCTCCAACCTATCCTTTCTATATCGCTCAATACTGTCCTTTATATCCAACGCTTCAACTAGTGTAAGAAACACTATTTTTTCTCTGAGAGTTCTATCTTTCTCAACTAAAATTTTCCCCTCCTTTATTATATGGTAACGCAGAAGTGGAGGCATAAGATTCATGGGTCTTATGTCAATGTTTTCAGCCGTAATGGAAAGTGCGATTTTCTTCAGAAGACGATTATAATTCTCTAGGACCGATTCCTTTAAAAAAACAGCAATATCAATGTCACTAAATTTGTGAGCTTCACCTCTCGCTACAGAACCTTAAAGGTAAGCAAAAACTACACTCTCATCCTTTATCAAAACATTTTTTATTTGTTCAATAATTCCTTTCATAAGTACCACAGCAGCTACTCGTCATTTAATGAAATAGTCTATATTAAACCTATTTAATTTTTTGAAGACGATGAGGAGTGAAAAATTGTAAATAGCTACGTTGACTTCCTAGCGTATTTGAAAATCTTTGTAATCATTTTAAGTAACTGATGTTTAATATCGAATTTTTGTGTCAACAAATTCAGAAGTTTTTGTCAAGCTATCACATCTAAGAGCATCGGTTAGTATATTCGTTGATTTTATGGTTGGGCCTAGTCTAGTTTATTTCCTCTAATACATATTATGCTGATTACGTATATGAGTTTTGCTTTTATATTTTTCAAAGAATGTCTATATTTTGTCAGATTTGTCTATTTTTGCACATTACCTAAAATTTTATTTAGTAATACGTTTAAACAAATAATTACTTTAAATAAAAAATGATTTTTTACTAAAATTATAATAAAATTATTATTATATTTAGCTATAATATAAAAGAATCAATTAAATTACTCAATTATCTATTAATTATCAAGTTTGACTAAAAAGAGACAAACCTCATTAAACTCTATTCTATAAACTCGTTAACAAGTAAGCTAATCCACTAACATAATGAATCTTATCTTTTCATAAGATCTTTTGATTACATGTGTCTTTTTAAAGGCTTTAGATAGTTTCTAGGGCTTAACTTTCATCTGAATTTTTTGTTTTCAATAGGGACCCCTAAAGAAAAACATTTTGTCTTTTTCAAAAGGGTATCTTATGAAAAAAATATTTTTCAAAACCGTCTGAATATATTTCACGACGAACTGCATTCTAAAAGTGCTATCAAGAGCTCTTTATCCACGTATTACAAAGGTTTAAATTCCTGAAGAGAGTAGAATATTTTTGTTGCTTGATATTTTTTCAATAACAGCAATATAACATGAGAGGAAAGTTACATGAAAGCCGTAGCATACACAAGAGTTAGCACTGATGAGCAGAATCCCAAGAGTCAACTCCAAGTGGTTTTAGAGTATGCCAAACAAAGAGGATATGAAGTAATTAGGACATTTGAAGAAAACATTTCTGGCAGTATTGATCCCTTTGAGAGACCGATTTTTCAAAAACTTCTGAATTATATTAAAACAAATGGTATCGAAGTCATAGTAATGTATGATCTAACAAGGTTTTATCGAGCCGCCAGTCCAACAGATACTCTTAATAAGCTCAGGAAAATAATGGAAGAGTATAAGGTTTTAGTTGATTTTGCCCGCGAACCTGAAGTGGAAGATCCACTATTAAAGGAGTTATGGATGTTCATTAAAAGTTGGTTTAGTAGCTATGAAAGACTGCAGATATCCTTAAGAACCCGCTATGGTATGCAAAGAGTAAAGAGGGAGGGAAGACTTTATCATAAGCCTTCTATTGTTCATTATTTTGCTGCTTGGCTTTTCAACAAAGAGCCGGGTGAGGTCTCAAAAGAAGAACTTAGCAAAGCCGAAGAAGAGCTTAGAGCCATAGTTAGCAAATACTGGAACATGTCAGAGATAAAGCGTACCAAGATAGTCGAGTTGCTTGCTAAGAATGAGCTGAAAGAAATGTATTCAAGGTTTCCAAAAGCACCTAAGAGCTTTATAACCTTTTATCGCTTTATGGAAGAGGGGAAAGTATCAAGCTCTAAATAAGATGTTTAATTTAGATGGCTTATAAGCTAGTTAGAGGCTCAAATATTTATAAATCTTGTTAGAAATTGTCATAAGTGTATATTTTTCCCAGTTTACACTCATATGTTATTAGGGAAAATATATAGATACCACTTGTGAGTTGACACTGTTGATTGATTGATTTTGATTCTATATTAATAATTTAATGTTCTAGTTTTTACTAGTTATATAATATATGAGAATTTGTTTATTTTTAGACATTCATGTCGATTTACGAACAATAATAATAATTTAACTATATAGTTATTTGTATAATTATTTTGTTTAGGTAACTTATCATGCTTGTTTTTTAATACAAAATTGCGTTTATTACTCAGTTTATAAATAGTCTTTTTTGATAATTTTTAGACAAATATAGAGAATCTTTAATGCAAAATTTTTATAATGAAAGTTGCAATATGTACATTTCTAATTTTTATAAAACAGCGGTTCACCAATATTTCCAAAAATAGCACATCAGAAAATGATTTTTCTAATTACCTTTGCACTTAGCTTCACTATTAGATAATTACTAACTTTCTTATTGAATAATTAGTAGAATTTAACTAAATAATCAAAATAATTAAAGTATGCATATATTAATCGGCTTATTGATAAAGCTGCCAAAACGTTTAAAAAAGTAAGCAAAGATAATATTATGTGGTGATTTACTTGGACCGAATTGTAGTAAAAGTAAAGGATATATTTTCGCCAGATGATGAAATAGCCATTATCAGAGTGGGAGATAGATATATTATTGAAAAGATCAGTCCAGAAAAGGTGCTAAACAGGATTTCTGAGAAATTCCGCAATTTATCTGATGAAGAAAAAGTGAAAATCGCTCTTGAGGCCAAAAAATGGTCAAGAAAATAATTGTTGACACTTCTGTATTAATCGCTGGTATTTTAGGTAATAGTACTTCAAGAATTCTTCTTAATTTAATTTTTAAGGGAAAAGTAAAGATCTTGTTATCACATGATATTTTTGACGAATACATTGCAGCATCACACTATTCAAAAATTGTTAAAAGGGTCGATACAGGTCTTTTGGACTATATTCTAGACGCAATCTTCAAGAAAGCAGAAATTTTAGACGTTAATATTGAAGTGAATTTATGTAGAGATCCAAAGGATAACAAATTTTTTAGCCTTGCAATCTATGGAGATGCGGAGGCAATTGTCACATGGGATTCGGATATACTATCTCTCAGGAACGAAAACAAAATCTTTACATACAAACATAAGAAAATATATATCCTTACTCCTCCAGAATTCTTAGGGATGATATCGTTTTCTGTATCATAGTATACACTCTTCGAAGAGTTTTCTCGTCAGTAATGTAGAAAAGCGTGTGATAAAACTTTGAGACGGAGAATAATTTAGCGAAAACTGTTTGTGTAGCAGTCTCCCAAAAAAATAGTAAATCTTGGTTTGTACAACTTATTTTTCCTTAAGATGATTAAAATTATGAGTACCCGTTCATATGAGATACAGAAAATTTAATTAGTTGAAACACGAGTATTATACTCATGATTCAACAATTTATAAATAGAGTTGAGGAGCTCAGGTTTCTTGAGGAACATTATAAGAGTAGGCATTCAGAGCTGATTATAATATATGGGCGAAGAAGAATTGGGAAGACCGAGCTTATTGCACAATTTATCAAGGACAAGCCAGCAATTTATCTACTAGCCACATATAAGCCGTTGCATGAAATCATAAAGGAATTGCAGCTTAAGATGGCAAAGCTTCTCAAAAATAGGCTTTTTGAAAAACTGGAGATAAATAATTTTGAGGACTTATTTTTAGAGTTCATAGAGTTTCTTAAAAAGAGTAAAATTACAGAGAAGGTGGTTATCTGTATAGATGAGTTTCCAATCTTAATACAACGTGATAAGGGAATAGTATCCATTTTTCAGAAAATATGGGACGAACACTTAAGAAAGGAGAATATCATGCTGATCTTATTAGGATCCAGCATCAGTATGATGGAGACTGATGTTTTGGGATACAAGAGTCCTCTCTATGGCAGGCGAACTGGTCAGTGGCTTGTGGAAGAGTTTAAAATCACATCGCTTATGGATTACTTTTGGAAATATAGTAAGATAGACATTATAAGAACGTATGGTGTGATTGGCGGGGTGCCAGGATATATTACAAAGTTTGATCCAGATTTGAGCTTGCTGGGGAATATAAGGGAGAAAATATTTAGGAAAGGTGAGTTTTTGTACGATGAGCCAGAAATATTAATGCGTGAGAAGCTTAGAGACCCAACCAACTATTTTTCAATTCTTAGAGCAATTGCTTCAGGAAGCAATACATTTGGGAAAATTGTGGATTCAACAGGATTAGATAAATCACTGGTTTCTAAATATCTTTCTATGTTGCAGAGTCTTAGGATTGTAGAGCGTGACATTCCAATATTCAGCTCATTGAAAGCGCAGATAAAAGTCAAGAGAGGGCAATATAAGATAAATGATAACTTCTTCAGATTTTGGTTTAATTATGTTTATCCTTTCAAATCAGAAATTGAGGCAAACAACATTGACTATGTAACGGCTCAGCTTAATGAGACGTTCAATACCTATATGGGTTTTATTTTTGAGGATTTAGTGAGAAAGCCATACATTGCAAGAGCGCTCGTGCCATTTTATTATACTGATCTTGGACGATGGTGGTATAAGGATAAAGAAATAGATTTAGTGGCTGCAAACTCACGCGAGAGAAAGATATTTTTCATGGAAGTTAAATGGAGTAAACTTTCATTGAGGGAAGCTAAAACTATACTCAAGGAATTAAAAGAGAAAGCGAAACATGTTGATTGGAATATTGATAAAAGGAAGGAATATTATGGTGTCATAGCTATAGAGATCGAAGACAAAAATGAATTAGAAAGCGAAGAAACTGTTGCCTATTCGGTAGATGACTTGTTCCGCATACTTAGTATTTTTCCTTAAAAGAAAAGATAGAATATCATTCTATTCGGTTTGCAATCGTTATTCGGAGAATATATTATAAATACTAAGATACATTTATTAGCTCTCGTAAAATAGATAATCTAGTAAAGAGAGTAAAAAACAGCTAGGTGATTTCTATGACCGATGGAGAGGCATATGCTTTTGAGAAATCACCAAACATTCTTGTGGCATTAGTTTTTTCATTTCTGATATTCCTGATAGTGTCATATGTAAGTTTTTCTCTGGTCCGCACCTTTCCTTCAGAGCTTATTATTGCGATTTTTGCGGTTGGCATTCTTCATACAGCAGCGGGGCTTTTTGGACTTAGGCTGAACATAGGTAGTCTCATTGGAGCCGTATTTGGTTCGTACCTGGGATATCTGCTCGTGTTTAATTATTTTGAATTGAGGTACGGTATTTTCCATATGCTTGAAGTTCCCATAACCATGATCATCGCAAAGGTATTAATGACCTACTTTAGCAAACGCGGAGAGCTGGAAACCTTTAAAGAAATAGGAAGATTTTTGATATTTGCAGGAATAGTTGGCTGTTCTGCATTTCTGTCACTAATACTCATAGTTATCATTGCAGATATTGTAAATCAGATAAATTTTCTTTCCTATATTG
>JBECUL010000068.1:0-10162 GCA_040225955.1 Candidatus Asgardarchaeum abyssi
GTTTTTAAAATTTTGCGTTCCCACCACCCAGCCCCCTCCCTCCCAGACCGCATTCATCCCCCAGATATAATCTGGGGCTTTCTGCGGTATTCTTGTAATACCTGAATGTGGTGGCAATAAAGCACCGAAAGGGCAATGTGATGTGGGGCTTGTGGGGTTACCCTGAACGGGGTCAAGACCAATGACTTGCTCCCTATGAACCCAGAGGGAGCTGAGGCTGATGAGGCCAAGGTGGATGTTCGCTCACCAATGCGGACATCCACTGAACCCCATCTACCTCTTTCATTACTCTATTAATGTGCACCTCTGTTTTTCTGGTTGTTTTTCCAATGTACAATACTTCTTTATCATTAGTTGCATCATGTAGAATTATTCTCCCACGGAAAACATTATAGTATTTTCCTAGGATCACAGTTGTTAACTCATAAGACGTAGGTGGTCTATGAGCTCCAGTAGCAACAATTATTCTTACGTCCTTACCCTTTATCATGGGAAATATAGCATCAATTGTCTTCTCTGTAGGAGTGAAACGTGTAGCGTCATTAACTATAATTAGTATGCGATTATTTTTTCTTAAAAAATCACTTAAAGAAAAACCTATAGCGGATTTCTCGACAGCATTTTGTATTAAGCTAAGATAATTCTTTTTCTCAACAGTTATCGGACTAATAATCTCAGTAGTTGCAGTTTTAGGAAGCTCTATGTATTTCTCCTTCAAAAATCTCAGATTTAATTTGATCTTCATTGTCAGACCTTCGTGGAATATTAGCTAAAGAAAATTAGCAAAAAAGATTTATAGCATTTTTCATAACATTTCTACAGAAACTTCTTTGTAGAGGTGACTCTGATGTCTGGTGATTGTTTTGTATATAATCGCCAATAATAAATCTCTAAGTCAACCAGCCAGCTTCTTCTCTACGAATTTTGAGATAATAAAAGAGGAGCATCTCCTTCTTCTTCTCAAGGCATCTCTGAAACCAAGAGCCATAAGAATATTTTTAAACATAGCACATAAGATTGAAATGCACCGTGGAAGACTTAACTTCTCTAGGCTTCTTAAATTAAGTGAGAGAGAATTGAAAATTCCAGAGTCTACATTGAAATGGAATTTAAAGAAATTTAAGGACATTGGCCTCATAGAATATGATTACGGTGAACCCATAGATCTTACATCTCTTGGAAGGCTCTTATATGCCATCTTAAAAAAAGAAATAGAGTATAAAAATAATTATACATAATCTTTTTTATTTTTAGAATGTTTGTAAAACCCCTCTTCGTCTTGCTATGTTTTCAATGCGACAAAGTATAAGATATCCAAGTATAAAGTAGAAAACAGTAAGACCGATAAGTATGAAAACGTAATTCAAAACTTGTGACAACGTAGCTCCGAAAACAACTACTTCTTGTACAGCCATTATGGAGTAGGTTAGTGGTATACACCATGATATGTACTGCATAAAGATTGGAAGTGAAGTTACTGGAAAGAATATTCCGCAGAATAAGTAGATAATTGGTTGTAACATGTTGATTAGAGCATTGCTTTCTTTAACAAGTAAAGTTACTCCAGCAAATATTATGCCGAATCCCATTAAACTTAGAATTGAAAGCACAAATATTAAAATAAAAGCTATAGGGTCTCTGATCATCGGATTAAAGCCAAATACAAAATGTCCGAAGATTACTGCAATTCCAACAAACCACATTGTAGAAACAAGGTCAAATATAGAATAGCCAATTATTAGCGACAATTTGTTTATGGGAGCAGCAAATACAAACTCAAGAGTTCCTTCCCATTGTTCTCTTCGTAATGCAAGTCCGCTTCCCCAGAACATACCAGAGACAAACATAAGCATGCCCATTCCAGTAACTATATAGTTTGTGAAAAGTGTGGTATCTCCCTGAGGCCCTATAAATGCATATCCAAACATTACAAATAAAGTAACCCAAAGAAACGGTTGGAGAAAATTTACAATCAACCATGCCATATAACGTCTAAACCTTATCCACTCACGCCAGATTACTATTGACATAACCATAAAAAAGTTTGGCAATCGTTTATTAACTCTCATCACTTAAACCACGTCCTGTTAGTTTTATAAATACGTCTTCAAGTGTGGGTTCAACAATTTGAACTTTAGAAATCTTTAAACCATATTTTTTAACTAAAATATCTAAAATATCTGGAAGTATATCATCACCATTTTCTGTTATTATTCGTAGCCTATTAAGTAAGTGTCCATTACCATTTGCCATTTCGGATGAGATGGCGATTATATCCTCTGAAATAAAAATTTCAGAGGATATTTCTCTATTTATTTCACCTTGAATTTCAACAATTATAGTAGTGCTTTCTTCTACCATATGTTTCAGATTTTCAGGTGTGTCTAAAGCTATTATTTTTCCCTTATTTATGATAGCTATTCTGTCGCAAAGTTCATCAGCTTCCTTCATGTAATGAGTTGTAAGAATTATGGTTTTATTTTCTAATTTTGATAGTTGATCTTTGATGAAATGCCTTAATTCTTTTGCAGCTACGGGATCCAATCCTAATGTTGGCTCATCTAATATAAGTACTGGTGGATCATGTAGTAATGCTCTAGCGATGGCAAGTTTTTGCTTCATTCCAAGGCTGTATCTCATAACTAAATCGTCTGCTCTATCACTAAGGTGCATTATTTCTAAAAGTTCATTTATCCTCCTTTCAGATTCTTTCTTATTTAAACCGTATAACCTAGCAAAAAATTTCAGATTCTCTCTTCCCGTTAATCTATAATAGAATTGTCTCTCCCTACCACCACTTACTAGGCCTACATTAAGTTGTACCATTCTTGTATCTTTAATTACATCATAACCTAGGACTTTTGCAAACCCATCATCCGGGTATAGTAATCCTGCTAGAATCATAGATAATGTTGTTTTCCCTGCGCCATTTGGTCCTAAAACTCCGAAAAGCTCACCAGACCTTATTTTTAAAGTTATACCATCTAAAGCTCGAACTTCTTCAGAGATGGACCTTGGTGGTATTAACTTTTTCCATTTCCTTGTTTTGTAAATTTTTACTAAGTTCTCTGTCTCGATAACATTCATACTATCACCTCAAAGATGTAAAAATCTGAAAATTCCATGTTAGCGCCTTACTTATCAACGCATTTCTCCTTATGACTCTTTTTTGAAAGGCCTTTTGTTCAAAAATTCTTAAGCTATTATCCATATTCATAATCTTCAACTCCATTTTTCTGAAGTTCTATAGTTTTTTATGACTAAACTGGTATTTAAATTTATCGATATGGATAAAAGCTTCATAAAAATGAAGAAAGAAGATAAGCATTCTCTGTATTATCTTTTGAAATCAAATATAACTGTGGAAATTTATCTGAATTTAGCATATACTATAATTTATGCAAAAAATAGAAATTATGAACAAGCACATTTGCAAAATTCATATTACATAGGCATAACGTAATATATAATGTGATTTCAAATATGGAAAGAGAATAGTAGGTAGCAACTAAAATCTATTTCGAAATTTCGAGAAAGCATCATCGTTTGCATTTGCAAGAGCATCTATGGTTTTTCTCATATCAACCAATCTTACAAACTTTTCTTTTCTTACTTCATTTGTATATGATGCCTTATACCTAAGCTCAACCGTAATGAGTCCCATTTTCTTAAGCTTGTCTACCGCTTTATCAATTCGCTTAATATCAAAATCAATAGGCCAATCGAAGAAAGAATAAAATTTTATTAGATCACCGTATAGCTCAGAAAGCCAAAGGACTCCATAATATGACGAAAGAACCCTTAGGATGCTCAAGAGTAATTTAGCCTCGGGATCTTTTTCTTCTTCATCTAAAAATTTTGCTACAATTTCTTCAATTGAAGACATAAAAATACCTCTTAGCTTTTATTAATCTAATTAGAACATCTCAAGCTAATTAAAGTTTTTCAATGTGTAAAAATAGAAATAATTTTATTAAGAACTTATTAGCAATAAACTAATACCTTAAAAATTCTTTTAGTGCTAGCAATGATATATCAACTTTTTATTATAGATAAGTACATAGGAACCGCTCATTTTATTTACAAAATTTCTCAATACAAAAAAATAAGAGAGACAGACCAGTTAGTGTCTGGTCTAATAACAGCATTAAATCACATTAGTGAATATATCTTTATGGAGCGATTTCAAATAATTGAGCTTAAGGATAAGAAATTAATAATTACAGCATGTCATGAGAAGGAATTTGAAAGAATAGTAGCCCTGGCCCTTGTTGATAAGAGGGATAACCCTCTTGCCGTATCTAGAATCTCTAGGAAACTAATTAGGATGTTTGTAAAAAGAGGTTATTATAAGAGATATAAGTATTCATTTCTATTTGAAGAACAAGCTAAAAGAATTATAAGAGGGAGGACTATTTTGAGAGAAAGGGATCTTTCTTCTACACTATTTGGAGCTATTATTAGTGCTCTTATCATATTTGCAGGGAGTTTTTTCTATTATAGAATGAAGGTTCCTTGGGATCTTATCAATGTTGCGCTTGCAGCTTTAGGATTATTTTTTTCTGGATTCTGTATTGGCGATAAAAGAATATCGATTTATGTAGCTTTTGCAGCTTCAGTTATTGTATGTTTTATTTTCGTCTTCACAAATTTGTTATATGCTTATGCTTTTAATTTTTCCTCGGTTGAAAGTATTGTAGCATATATTATAGTAACTACACTTATGAGCGTTATTTCGGTATTTTCAGGCTCAGAGATTGCTGAGCACTTCTTTTTATTCGAAAAGGTGGTATAATATGCTTAACGCTTTCTTCATAATAGATGAGAAAGGAAATGTTATGCTTACTCATTTTTTTCTTAAAGATATAGATATAGATTCTGAGAAAATTGCCCTCTTTATTACCGCTCTTCTAAACTTTAGTAAAGATGCTTTTGAAGAAGAAATGCAAGTTGTCACATATTCAACCAAAAGGCTTATTATAACGGCTGAAAAGAATTACACTCTTGATAGAATGGTAATTGGAGTGGGGGTTTTTGATATTATAGACCATAAGGAAAAGGCAATAAGTGTATTGAAGATTATTCTAAAAGAGTATATTAAACAAGTTTTACAGAAAGGTATTAATGAGAAAAAATACAAAGATTACATCACGAGATATGTCTTGGAAAATACAGAAACGAGAAGGAATATATTATTTCTATTGTCATTAATCGTAATAATTATTAGTAATTACTTAGGAACCGTTTTGTTTCTCATGTTAAAAAGCCCTATCACCAGCGTTATGATCTTACCTTCATTTTTAGTACTTTCTGGGTACTTTATAGGAAGAAAAATGACAGCAGCTACTGTGGCTATAATGATAAGTGTAATATACGCTCTGTTAAGCTATCACTTGATAGAGTGGATATCTGCGCTTGTATATTTAGAGGATTATTTCATGGTAATAACATCGATCGATATATTTTTTACTACATTAGGAGCACATATTAGCGAGAAAAACAAACTTAATCCTCAATTCGAATCACTGCTGCCAATATATAAAATTGAAAAAATTTTAAAGTAGTATCAATCTTCGGATATGGGTGCTACAAGTATCACATATCGACCATCGATCAGAATCAGCGGTGCCAATGTTTTTGGATAATATACCGCTGTAATATATCTATGGAACTTTGATATATATTGCATATCATATCTCACTTTAGAGCCTTTCCTTGAGAGATATGCATTATTTAGTGAAATAGACATTTGCGTTTTCCGGAAATATTCATAAACGCATTTATATTTTTCCTCAAATACTTTAACTAAGAGTTTTACATAAGATGTAGTAGTGAGTGCCAAGATTCGACTTTTTGAGATAATAATTGGGATTTCATAAAAGGACAATACACTGTCTTTTACATCTTTAGGAGAGGAAAAAATTGAGGAAAGTAGCACGATTCCTATATGGGTTAGAAATTGTTTTAAAAAATCATGTTCCAAGAACTCTTCATGTATGGCCTTAATCTTATCTAAATAGCGAGAAACAACATAAGAAACGATATTTTTTAAGTTTTCAGGAACTGCTAATTCTTTGATTAATAATCTTTCCATATAACGTATGATTCCAAATTGGGTCAAAATACCTTCATTCATGTACCTAAAAATAAGCCATTCATACTGGTTTAATTTTTCAATAAGCTCAGAAATAAGGCCTATGATAGAATCCAGATTTACTTCTTGGTCTATTTTCAATATTGAGAAAAATGAGTTTTTTAAGAAGAAGTGGAAGAGTTTATTAATCTTGATCTCACTAATGTCATATTCTAAGATATCATTAATAAGAGTTTTAAATGAATTATATGTTTCCGTTACATTGAAATTGTTTTTTAAAAGCGACTTCATCAAAAAGTTCTCTACATTGCCTACTCTTTTAGTAATAGCTTCCCGTATATCATTATCAATCTCGGATGTGATATCATATTTTACAGATTCCATCATAAACCCTTTAATTAAAGACAGTAAGGATATTTAAAATACGAATTTTTGTGAAGTTAAAGTATATTAATATCTATCTTATTTTATTATTATTGTAACATATTTATGGTACTAAGCGATGAGGGGCAAATTGCATATTTATTGTTTATCTGGTGTTGGTGTATATGGATGGTTATATACTTTCTATTGATGAGGGGACCACCAGAGCTAAGGCTATTATTTGGGATAATAGTTCAAATATTGTATCTATGGCTCAGTATGAAATAAAACAAATTTATCCGAAACCAGGGTGGGTTGAACATAATCCAGACAATATTTGGGAGATTCAACTAAAAGCTATAAAGGAGTCAATAGAAAGAGCTAAAATAGAACCACGAGAAATTAACGCTATTGGAATAACAAATCAAAGAGAGACGACAATCCTATGGGATAAGAACACAGGAAGACCTATTTATAATGCAATTGTTTGGCAATGTAGAAGGACCACAGATATTATTGAATGGATAAATAGAGAGGGCTACGCGGAGATCTTTAAGAAAAAAACTGGTTTAATACCAGACCCCTATTTCTCGGGTCCCAAAATTAAGTGGATACTAGATAATATTCCAGAAGCGCGAGAGAAAGCCAAAAAAGGTGACATACTTTTCGGAACAGTTGATAGTTATCTTCTATGGAAACTAACTGGTGGAAGAGCTCATTATATCGATTTTACGAATGCCTCACGAACAATGCTTTTTAATATACACAAATTGGACTGGGATGATGAACTATTAGATATTTTGGATATACCGAGAGATATTTTGCCAATACCCAGATATTCGAGCGAGGTGTTCGGGATCACTCAAAAAGATTTACTAGGAGTTGAGATTCCTATAACAGGAATGATTGGTGATCAGCAAGCATCTCTGGTAGGCCATGCAGGTTTCTATTTCGGTAATATTAAATGTACATATGGGACAGGGAATTTTATTCTTATTAATACAGGAGATTCCATTATAGAGTCATATCATGGTTTATTAACAACAATTGCTTATGGATTTAAGAAAGATGTGAGATATGCTTTAGAGGGAAGTATATTCATAACTGGTGGGGCGGTTCGATGGCTAAAAGATTGTTTACAAATTATATCATCCCCAGAGGAAACAGAAACTCTTGCGAAGAGTGTAGAGTCCAGTGGTGGAGTTTACTTTGTTCCAGCATTTACAGGTTTAGGCACACCTCATTGGGACGAATATGCTCGTGGCCTAATAATTGGTATAAGTTTAGAAACGAGACGGGAACATATTGTAAGAGCAATGCTTGAAGCAGTAGCATTTCTTACTAAGGATGTTATAGATATAATTGAGTTGGAACTTTCAAAAGAAATAGAGGATTTAAGAGTAGATGGAGGTATGGTGAAAAACGATTTCTTAATGCAATTTCAAGCTGATATTTTAGGCAAACCTGTAGTGAGACCTTCTATAACAGAAGTATCTGCGCTAGGTGCAGCGTATATGGCTGGATTAGAAATAGGGTATTGGAAATCTCCCGAGGAAATTGCTAAAAACTGGAGGGTTGATAAAGTATTTGAACCAAAAATGCCTATGGACGTCAGAGAGAGACTTTATTCTGGATGGAAAAAAGCCGTTAAGAGAGCCTTATTATGGGCAAAAGAGTAAATAATTATATCAATAGTATAATAAAATTTTTATAATTTAGAGAGATAAAGTTGTTTAGCTATTGAGCTATTACATTTTACAAAATTGTAGGTAGGTAGGCATGGCCTCTTTTGGTGACGATGAAGACATTTTCTCGATGGATAGAATTCTCGAAGAAATTTCAAAAGAAGAAGTAGAAATTCAAGTAACTATTGAGAAAAGAAAATTTGGAAAACCAGTAACAGTAATTCGAGGTTTCCCAAAAGACGTAAATTTACGAGAAATAGCTTCTACACTCAAGAGCAGACTTGCCTGCGGCGGTTCTGTTAAAAATGATTCTATAGAACTCCAAGGGGACCATCGAAGAAACATTAAGAAAGTACTGGAGGAACTAGGATTCACAAATATACTGGTATTATAGCGTGTCTTATATAATTCATGGACTATCATCAATATCCTTTTTATTTTAAAATTTGTTCTATGCTTTAGACTACTGGACCCATGATTTCGATGATCTTATTTGGAACTATTACATACTCATAAATTGTTGGATCGAAGCAGTGTTTTACCATTTTAACAACAGCTATTGTCTTTAATATTTTCTGCTTTTTCTCTAAGAATCTAAGAAGAACTATGTTATCAAAGTTATATGAGATACCAGCTTCTGTAAATCGTAATGTTCCCACGACCTCAGGAATTTCACGTGTTATTATAGAGGTTAATAAGTTGCTATGTATAATTTTTGCTAAGGAGTGTATAAAGTTATTTATTTCAGCTGGTTCATAGAATAATTCAAGAACACGAAATCCATCAAGGACAAATCTACTGGCATTAGTTTCCTTTAAAGTTTCAAGAATTAACAGGGTTAGTTCATTTATGTCAAGAAAGTTTGGGTCTATTGATAATAATGCTAATCCCTTACTCGTGAGTTCCATCAAATCTATACCCAAACTTAACATAAGAGCTGTCACTTTTTGAATATCGCTCTCGAGAGTAACGTACACACCCGATTCTCCATTTTTAACTCCATTTAATAGGAATGTTAATGAGAGTATTGTCTTTCCAGTCCCCGAGTTCCCTGATAGCAATGTTATCGTATTTCTGGGTAATCCACCACCAAGTATATTATCTAACTGAGCGATACCAAATTTTGCTGGCTCGGAATATTCTTTTCGCATACCCAAGTCATAATACTCATAGGCAGTATATTTAGGATAAACCTCAATCCCAGGACCTGATAATATTTTCAATGTATGATCTCCAGAGAGATATTCTTGACCTCGTAATTTTTCTATTGCGATTAACCTATTATTGTTTTTCCTTTTCAACCGTATTACACCATCTGAGATATGCTCAAGAATCTTTACTCTATTTATATCATGTTCTTCAGCAGTAAATATAGTTGTGCATTTAAGACTTCTTAAGAAATTCATAAAGTCTATAGTGGCACGTCTTATCTCGTGTTCCGTTTTATAAAAGCTGAGCAATGTTGTAATAGAATCAACAATTAGTCTTGAAATTGGCTTCTTATTATGTATCGATCTAATGATATCTTTGAGGCTGTCTAAATTTAATTCAATATCGAGGAATGCGAAAATACCCTTCATTCTTTCTCGTTGCGGGACCAGCCATATGCTTGAATCAGGAGTTGGCGTTGCATCAATAAAATTAAATGATGAAATATCCAATCCAAATGCCTTCATATTTTGAGTCAGTGTATCTGGTTTCTCATCAACAGTTATATAAACTACATTTTCATTTCTTTTAACACCTTCTAATCCAAATTTTACTCCAAAAACTGTTTTACCAGAGCCTGGAGGCCCTATAACAAGATATTGCTTCCCTTTAATAAGACCACCGTAAGTTACCTTATCAAAACCCATAATACCTGTAGATATTCTATTCAAAAAAATGCCTCCTCCTGTTATAGAATATAAAGAAGACCATTTATTTAATTTTCTGTACAGCAAATAGTCTGATATGAAAAACTTATAACTTCGTCGCTCGTTTTCTAATATTTAAAGAGGGTGCGTGTGGCCGCCGGCTT
>JBECUL010000069.1:0-9930 GCA_040225955.1 Candidatus Asgardarchaeum abyssi
AGCAGCAATAATGCAACACTGACCATGATTGTTAGAAATATAAACAAATAGTCTATTGGACGAATATGTAACTGATAGAGGGATGTTCTATTAGCTACAGCACCAAATCCTCGTGATTCTAAACTTTCAGCTATTTGAATTGCTCTTCTTATCGAATTTACAACAAGTGGCGCAAGGATTGGAATAAAGTTTTTAGCTTTTTTAAACAATCCTCCTTTTTCGAGTTCCAATCCTTTGCTCATCTGAGCCTCCATTATTGTTCTTGCTTCTAAAGCCAGTGTTGGTACAAACCTGACAGCCATTGAAAATGCAAAAGCATAGTGAAAGGGTATTTTCATCTGAATTAAGGCTTGGTAGAGATCATCTGGATGCACTGTTAAAAAGAAAATAGAGAACGTAGCAGTTAGAATAAGAAGACGCAATACCATAGAAATTGCAAAATACAGCGACGTGTATATAAAATTAAAAATGAAAATGAGAATTATCATTAAAGATAGAAACTTAATAGTTGTAAGCCACTCCATTAATGATCTTGCAATAGAGAGAAGAAGAAGTGTTATTAAAAGAAGGAAAATTTCTATCTCTATTTCTACATATATTAAGGAGAGAAGAGTAAAAACTATAACAAAAAATAGCTTTGATCTTGGATCTAATCTGTGTATAAGAGTGTCTTTTTGAGTATATGAAAATGCTTTAAAAAGAGACATTATAATTGCCCCCTATTAACTTTTTAGAAACCCTTTCATATATTAGTGACAATGCCTCATTAAACTTTATAACATTTCGAGGAAAATCAAATCCATTTGTTCTTAATTTTGAAAATAATTGAACTATTTGAGGGGGGATAACATTAGCCATCTTTAACAATTTCTCATTTGTTAACACCGTTTCTGCTGACCCGTCAGTAAGTATACGTCCATCAACCAAAACTAATATTCGCGAGGCATATTCACTAACAAACTCAATATCGTGGGATATTAAAATTATAGTTGTTCCTTTCTTGTTAAGATTAAATAGGACATCCGCTAATCTGCGTTTTTCATTTGCATCTTGACCCACTGTTGGCTCATCAAGGATTAAATACTTTGGTTTAACAACTAGGACTGAGGCTATTGCTACCCTTCTCTGCTCACCACCACTTAAAGAGAATGGTGAACGATCTCTAAATTTTTCTAGATTAAGTAAAGTTAAAGTTTCATCAATATACTCTTTCATTTGTCTCTCCGGAACACCAAAATTTTTGAGGGTGAATCTAAGTTCATCTTCTACCGTTTCGGAAAAAAGAAATTTATCTGGATTCTGAAAAACGTAACCCACCCTTTTTGCAAGAGTTGCTACGCTGGTAACTTTTGTATCCACACCATCAATTAACACAATACCCTTTTCTGGTTTGAGTAAACCGTTTAAATGTTTAGCTAATGTGGTTTTACCAGAGCCATTTGGACCTATTATTGCAATAAATTCGCCCTCCTTTATCTTTAAGGATATCCCCTTAAGTACAGGTATCCCAGGCGTATATGAAAACCAAACATCGTGAAGTATAATCATAGCAACTCCTCCAAGATTTTCACGGCTTCATCAACAGTTTTAGGTATTTGTAATAATTTTAAATTCGGGTATTTAGACAATAATTGTTTTATTAATAGGGATGCTTTAGGCGTTTGTATTCCTAAAGATTCCAGTATTGTTGTCTTTAACACATCTTCTGTGGTTCCATCAAAAACGATTTGACCATCATTCATTACGATAACTCGAGACACTATAGGGATTATCATTTCGAGTCTATGTTCAATTATTATAATTGTTGTATTAAACTTCTTATTTAGTTCGGTTAGTAGGTTAATGACTTTAAGTGCTGTAGTAGGATCTAAATTTGCAGTTGGTTCGTCTAAAATTAGTATGGACGGTTTTAAAACGAAGATAGACGCTATTGCAACTATTTGTTGCTCACCACCCGACAATTCATGAGGGGGTTTCTTTCTGATATTCTCCAATCCAAATAATTTAATGACATTATTTACTCTTCTTCTAATTTCTTCTCTATGAAACCCCAAATTTTCAAGACCAAAAGCTATTTCTCGTTCTACATTTAAGGAGAATAACATGTTTTCAGGATTCTGAAAAACCATACCAACTTTGGTGGCTATTTTGCTTATCGGGATGGCCTTTGTATTTTCTCCAGCAATAATAACATCACCTTTAAATTCCCCATTATAAAAGTGTGGAATTAGGCCATTTAAACAACGGCATAAAGTTGTTTTTCCACAACCAGTCGGACCGATAAGCAAAATAAATTCTCCAGGAAAAATTTCAAGATTTATATTCTTAAGAGCATAATCATTTGCATTCTTATACTTAAAGAAAAGATTTTTCACTTTAATCAGTGGTTCTTTCTTCATAATGAGGCCCGCCTATTTTCTTTCGAAGCTCATCTAAAATTTTTTTTATTATATCATCACATGTAATATTACTATCACTCATATTAAATCCAGCAGCTGTGGAGTGCCCACCTCCATAACCCACTATATATTTTTCTAAGGATTGAAAAATATCTCTTCCTAAATGAATTCCAGTTGTCTTATAAAAGTTCATTGTTGATCGTGCACTGACTATAATTTCATTCTTCCTCTTAGAGCAAACGATAGCTAAGTCAGCACCCAAATCAAGTAGACTTTTACTAACTATTGCTCCATAGGATCCTACCTCTGTTGTTACAACAATCCATTCATTTATTCTAAATAAGGATAAGCGTTGAGCTGCTTTTAATTTGGCTATACGTACAGATAAAAGTTCATCTTGCTTTAAAACTTCTAAAGCAGAATTATAATTAGCACCGTATTCGATTAGTGATTGAACAACGAAAAATACTCGATTATTAGCAAAAGAAAAACGAGCTGTATCATAAAGAATTCCAGTTAGAAGAGCTTGAGCTTCTGCTAAACTTATAGAGTATTCGCTTTCTTCCATTAAGAAGAAAACAATTTCAGATGTTGATGTTGATTCATCATCTATTAATATCAACTCAGGAACCCTTGCATTTTTAGAAAAGGATGAGTGTTGATGATGATCTATTATAGAAATAAGTTGATCTTCAAAATTAAAACATTTACCGATACTACCCAAATTATTGGGATTATTAGTATCTACCAATAATATCATATCATATGCCTTGGTACAGCTATTACGAAATATCTTCATGTCAAGTAGATCAAGTATTTTCTTAGAGATAGACTTAACACTTTCAGCGTAAATATCTGACAAGATTTTCATTTCTTTAAAAAAGTTAGAAAGAACATAAGCAGAACATATAGCATCGGGATCCGCGAGTCGATGTAAAAGTATAGCAACAGATTTAGGAGACTCTTGAATAAATCTATTGAGATACTTCCTTGCTTTTCTTTTTACTTGATCCTTCCAATCGATAGGCATCTGCAATCTCTCTTAATCTTTTTTCAAGACACTCAAAGGCTATATCAAGAGCTTCTGTTTCGAGCTTCTCTTTAATATCTCTAAAAAGGGGAGATAATGTGAGATCTATGTCTATTGTAACATCTAATGTTTCATCATGCTCTATAGATACTGTTACATCAATGTCATATACGTTTTCTTTTCCAATTTTTGAAAAAATATAATTTCTAATTCTTTTCTCCACAAGTTCTGCAATTTCTTCAATGGTTTCAAGAGTTAGCTCAGGTAATCCTATATCAGTTACTGATCGTTTTGACATTGTTCATCCAGCGCCACTTGTTTGTAGTGTCTCCCTTAAGTTTTCTTCTATTTTTTTCAACTTTTTCTGCACATCTTTAATTTGCCCATCTAATCGCTGAATATAAACTTCTAAAGACTCTTTTCTTTGTAAAAGTTCCTCCTTTAAATTTAGAGGATCTACTTTTACCAACAAAGTTCCAATTCTTTTGTAAACTTCCTTTCCAGATGGATCATCACCAAGATAATTGAGAGCTTGTTTAACTTGCTCTAATTCAATTTGAATTCTCGTTTTTGTATCAACTAAATTAGCTAAAGATTGTTGTAGCCTTTGATAATCAGTTAACTGTTGTCTTGTGGCTGGAGATATCTCACTCATGGATTTTTACCACCTCTCTAATTTTGACATTTATTTAACAGTTTCCAAAATATTTTGAGCTACTTTTATTAGTCTTAAGTATGAATTCATAGCAGCTCTAAGAGCCGTTGTATCTTTTGCATTAATTAATAAATAAATTTTTGTACCATTTAGGCTAAGTGTTATATTTGTTCTTTTTGATGGTATATCAACTTCTTCTGGCTTTATAGAAGTAAATATAGTTTTTGCGAAATCTTCGCTTTCAAATTCAATAATTATCTCGGACTTTGCTTTGTACATGCTTTGGCACTTCCATAAGAACTATCCGTAAAATAGGACCTACATCAAAGAACCTATCTTTCTGTCTGATTTTTATTTCAATCCTTATCTGGCTATTAATTTTTGTTGCATAAGAAAAAGCTTGACCGTCCTTGACCATAGATATTGAGTCTATTGGTTCATATCCAAAAAAAGAAAACATGCTCTTTAATAGATTGTATGACCGATCGGATTTATCTATTGAATCTATGTAGTAAAATACTTGTTTTAATCTAATTCTAGCTTTTTTATATGGAGATTCCCTCAACTCTCTTCTAAGAACCACTCCTTTTATGTAAACTATAGGAGATATCTGAAGGAGTTTTCTTTCACGAATTTCATAAAGATTTATTTTTCCAGGATTCCCTTTCCACGTATTTACAATTGCTACTCTATTGCAATCATTTTTAATAGCATATGCAGCAACATCCATGAGATTCATCGTTCCACGGTTTGTTGAGAGAGCATTAGGAATTATACTAACTAAATCCTTCACAAAAGACCTAACTCTTCTTGTTGGATATCTACTTGTAGTTATCAGAACCCCCAATACCAACACCAAAAACAGATTAATTTGTTATAAAAATTAAGAAGAAGTACGCGTAGGCCTTATCATACGAACAAGTCTTGTCTCTGGCTCGTAAGCACCACCAGCAAACTTAAGACCACACTTTCGGCAGTACCATATTCCTACTGCAATTCTTTTTACTTTGATAGATTGACATCTAGGACATTTATGTAGACTCCTAGATTTTTCTTCAACGGCCTTAACTCTTTTTCTTATAGTAGAGCCATATCTAGCGCCAAATCTTCCTGTTACACCTACCTTTTTAGTCCTCTTTGTCATTTGAATGTCCTCCTGGGAACAACTTAAACAATTCTTTAGATATTTTTAAACTTTCCTCTATAGAATATCGGATATCATCTAGTGTTAAATATCCAGGGTTCCCCTTTTGTATGCTTACTATATACCCATTTTCATCTATGGAGACTGTAAACCTAGCATCCATAATGTTTTCCTCTTCAAAATTTGGATCAAGTACTAAAATATTACCTATTTTTGCCCATGTCAATGAAACTACTTTATTATTTACTGGCAAAGGAAATTTCTCTTCTAAAATCTCAACTGAGCCTCCCTCTTTTACTTCTACTTTAGGTATCTTCGTGGTAAGCAAAGCAGAAACAACAGCTAATGTGGATGCATCAAAGAGATTTCCAGCATGGTCTATTACATAAATGTCAGCAAAGACTGTGTATACTTTTTCTCCAGGAATTATACAAAGTTTTTTAGTATCAATAACATTAGCATGTCTAATTCCTCTATCAACAACTCTTGCTAGTTCAATTGAATTCTCATCTGGAGGCCCTGGTTCAAAAAACGGCGAGGCCGTGGGCACAAATTCAGCATTCACCACAAAAAGGCCTTCATCAGGTGTATCGGGAAATGGAGGCCCTATACTAATTTTCACACCAACAACAACCTTAGTGTCTCCTAACTCAACATATGCCGACCCTTCAGCTTTGCCTATGTAATCTGTAAGTATTTTGATCTTCCTGAATTCATTTAATTTTCGTCCGTCTATACGTGTTCCTGATGCTACAGCCTGAAATATTTTTGTTTTTTCTATTTGAGTTGGAATAAAACCCATATATGACATAGATATTACCTCCTGTTGTTATTGCCACTTAACACTTCCTCTCGTATCTTCAGATACTTTTCTCTTAATGCTTGTTTCTGAAGATTGTATATTTTCATAATAGCATTGACCCCTAATTCGATGGCTTTATTAAACTCCTCCTTAGTAAGATTGCCATCCATCTGTAGTAAAGTAAACCTCCTAAGTTGAGGCATCATAGCCATAGGGATATCTGCTTCACCCTCTTTATCTTCAATATCGCATAAATCTACAATTATAACACCATCGGCTTTTCCTACAGCACAGCCAGCAACTAGATCACGCATTGGAATTCCGGCATCAGCAAGCGCTAAAGACGCTGCAGTAACACTAGCACATCTAGTTCCTCCATCCGCTTCTAATACTTGAATATAAACATCAATAACCGATCTTGGGAAGAATTCTAGAAAAATTGCAGGTTCAAGAGCTTCACGAATTATTTTTGATAGTTCAATCTCCCTTCTACTAGGTGCTGGGCTTTTTCTTTCTTGAACTGAAAAAGATGCCATACGATACGTGCATCTTAATATAGCTCTGTCTGGTAGAGCCATATGTTTCGGATGCAATTCACGCGGGCCATATACGGCTGCTATTATTTTATTTTTTCCTTGCCGAATGAACGCCGAACCATCAGCATTTGCTAATATACCAACTTCTAATTTTATCTCTCTCAATTCATCAGATTTTCTTCCATCAACCCTTAAACCGTTTTCATCAATAAGTTTAACTTGAGACTTACTCATCTGTTGCACCTCTTTGAGATAACTTATTTTTTTCCTCAGTTATAAGCATCTTTATTCTATCAGTCAACCCCTCAGTATGAGCCTCTCTTTCAATTTTACGTATACATTTTACAACAATCATCTCATATTCTGGATTAATACACGATACCCAAATAACACCATTTTGTCCTATTTTTATTTTACAACCAGTTTCCTTTTTAATGAGATTGATCATAGATCCCTTTCTTCCTATTAATCTTGGAATTCTGGTTGGATGGATGTAGTAAAGCATGCCACCATGCAATTTACCAAGTCCTCGATCTTTTGTGGATAATATAGGCATCTCTACTCTACTAAAAGCTACTATTTTCGCATGAATAACATCACCGATATCAAAATATCTTGTTAATTCATCTTTAATTATATCAAATTTCTTATTTATAGCTAAATCAACAGGCAAAGTGGCTAAATAAGCTGAATTTATGTCAACCTTCCATGAGGTTAATGAGTAATCAACAATAGTACCTATAACCAAGTCACCTACGCGTGGAATATATTTTCCTCTTAAGGGAACAACAAAAACTGTATTTCCTTTTACTTCTACTAAACCTATTTGTGTTGCAAACAATTTATTACCAATTCTAACAACATAATCTCCTGGCTTAAAATTTCCCTCAGCCAAAACATCGCCAGGGACTACTATTGCTTTTCTTTCAACAAGAAGGGGCAACTTTCTCACCTCATTTTCTTTCTATTATTTTCACACTAGCCTTGCCAGAAGTCATTTTGTTTATTTTATCTAAAAATGAAGAATGCAAACCTGCAGGCATTTCTGTAACAGCTTTCCATGCACCATTAGGCAACCATTCCTCATTAATTACACGACCAAATTGTTTTACAATACCATAAGCCTTTCCAGTGAATTGAGGAGGTATTAAAATCTCAACAACTAAAGTTTCTAACCTAATAGGAATAATTACTCGAATAGCTTCAACAACCTCTTTAACCAAGTCATCGGTGGGTTTAAATGGGTCTATTGAAACCTTAGCTTGTTCAATTGCTTTTCTTATACGCTCGGGAGGATGGGGCATTCCAGTTTTCGGGTTAATTCCATTTCTGGAAATAATATGTACTACTTGATTTAATTTCTCCTCAATTATCCTTCGTCTCTGTTCCGCTGTAAGTTGCAATTCACCCTCAATTAATATTTTCTTAGCTACTTCAAAAACATCGTCCGTACCAAAAACTCGTTTTAATTCTTCTTCAGATGCTTTTTTCCCTTTCTTGGCATCCTCAAATATATAATATCCTTCTAAAATATCTCTTACATCAACATCCCTATCTTTTCTGAAACGCCATGCTAAGTCGGGATCTACTATAATTTCAAATCTTTTATTCCCCTGAACATATCTAGCTATTATTTTTCCTCTTAGATCAATCCATTTCTCACCACGTATTGCTCCAGACATACAAAGAACCCCCTATATTTTCATAGATTGCATAAATCATTATAATAATGACAATGATAAGATTGCGTACTCTAATAAATTAAAGAACTAGAATTACCTTATCTTATATTGTTTTTAGATACTCTAATTTTTCATCATCTGATAATTTTCTGAATTTTTTATCAACCATCTTAATATAAGCTATTTCAACATTATCTACGGTTAATTTAAGCTGTGATACTTCAGATAATATTTTTAGAGCAAGTTTTATTGCATCTTCAACATTTATATTATCATTATATGATTCTTCTAATTTCATTTTAGCATCGTGTCCTCCAGATCCAATAGCTGTAGCTTTATAGCCCCAATAAGCGCCACTAGGGTCTGTCATAAATAGTTGGGGCTCTCTATCAACTCCAGCTATAAGCAAAGAGACACCAAAAGGTCTAACTCCAGCTCGCTGAGTATATGACTGTTTTATGTCACATACTCTTTTTTTTTTTTTTTTTACGTCAATTGGTTCATCATATAGATAACGATGACTTTGAGCCTCAACCCTTGCATTATCAATTAGTATTCTAGCATCAGCTGTTAACCCTGCTATGGCAACACCTACATGAGAATCTACGATAAAGATTTTTTCAATAGAACTTGGTTCTTGTAAAGGAGATACCCTTTTTTCTACTACAAGAACTACCCCATCAGATGCTCTTATTCCGATGGCGGTAGTTCCTCTACGAACAGCTTCTAGAGAATACTCTACTTGATACAATCTACCGTTAGGAGCAAATATCGTTATTGCTCTGTCATATCCAAATCCTGTTGGGGGATACATCAGTAAATTCCTCCTATGTATTAATAACAATGAAACAAATTATTTATTTATTATTGGCATCATATCTCATAGTTCTCATAATAAAATACCAAAATTTCATTTTTAATGTTTTAGTGATAATATATTATAATTTTATCTTTAAATCATTTTTATTGGATTCTTTTCAAATTATTTACTTATCTTTCTTGCGTACACTATTCTTTTTCTTCTTGTATATAGTGAAAGTAAAAAGTCATAAGACCAATTCCAATTAGTGTTATTAATGAAACAATCCAACCAAACATAGCGAATGTGATTATTAGAACCATTATTAAAGCAAAAATCACTTCACTCCATCCAGCAATTGTGCGAGTGTATTCCCTTGCTAATGCAATCGAAGTAAGTAGGAATACATAAAAGAAGATCATTAGTAGTCCTTCGACTATGTCTACTAGAGATTCATGAACAGAATTTAATGACTCAATGAAATCAGGAAATGGAGGATATTTAACCCATATTAAAATTGCTATAGAGAGAATAACTCCAGCTAATAGTGATGAAATTAATATCGATGGTATATAGCCTTTTGTTATTGATGAAAATCTCGACATTAATGGAATACCTCCAGTTATAGTGATGTTCTTAAAAGCACACCTCTTGATAAAAGAAATTAATATTTTAATATTTCCATTTTATTTCTATGAAAAACTTCGTCGCTCTATAACCCGTTCTCGTTACTCCCTTTTATTTTTTATGCCTCTCCGTTAACACCCTCCTACCAGTCTCGGCCATCGAATTAAATCTTTTGAGCTTACGTTCGTAGAGCCGCTTTGCCTCATGATCCATATCGAAATCACTACCCGTCGTTATCATCCCCCACAACACAGTA
>JBECUL010000070.1:0-9454 GCA_040225955.1 Candidatus Asgardarchaeum abyssi
TACCCTTAGGGGCGGTGACGAATATGGGAGATGGATTTTCGCAGTTCATGCAGTGCTCATCTTATCTTAACAGCACCGGTGAGACTGCGGTAATCCTAATTAAGGTGAACCACGGTAAAGTGTCGATATACTTGGCTAGAGGTGAAAATATACGCAGCATCAAGGACGCTCTCAATTTCCTTAAATCGATAGAACCGAAATTTCACAGCAGACTTATCTTTCTGCAAGACGGCTCTCCAAGGATATACTCGGCGATTAGAGAATATTTCAAGGATTCTATTGTAATTCGTCAGTTCCACAATCCCGATATGCGCGGGATAGTACACGTTCACTTCGTGTATAACGAAAAGCAGTATACGCTTGTTATTAGGTGGGATCATTTCGTAGATGATAACGATACACTCGATAAATATAGGGGACTTCTGAAAGAAGAAGCTATATTGGGTAAGAACGAACTCATTCTGTATGAAGGCGATGTAATTCGTGCTAATCACATATTAGCAAATGAGTTACAGCGAAAAATTAACTTTGCGATTGGCTTTGGAATGCGGATGCGAGAACTACTTGAGCTCATAGAGAAGGATCATGATTCGTATTTGAGGGCGACTCGCGATCGTATTGTATCCATGGTTGCTAGAGAGATTCGTGAGTTTCAGAGACTTAAAAGTATGTTGTGCTGTGTACCTCGGAATACTGCAAGGAAATAAATAATGCGGTGATTATTGGGCTCAGAAGGATGCTACAAGTTAAGCTCGAAAGGTATTCGAATTTGTTTCTACTGAAGCTGTATCGCAGTTTAAGAGAGCTTACATTATGTAGCCCTAGTAAGGAGTAGTGTGCTGAATTTATCGAAGTTAAACGTAAGTTGCTTGAAGCTATAGAGTCGCAACTAAAGAGTGTTTATGCATTTCGGAGAATGATGAGTGAATGGGATGAGATTAACAAGAAGACATGTAAAACGAAAGTTAGGCGGTATTACTCGTTGGAGCTGTTTAGAGGCACAGTTGATGATGATGCGAGAAAGTATCCTCAAATTGAATACGTGCTTGAGATTCTGCGTATGTTTTTCAACGGGAAATACATAACAACTAACGTTGTAGAAGGCCATTTTGGTCGTGTTAAAAGTAGCATCCAGCTCATGAGGAATGTTGGAGGAACGCTGCAATACGTGTTTCTCCGATTCACATCACCAGGTATGAGTACCACTAACCGATTTTTCGAAACTCTGAATTTACTTGACCTATTCACGTTTAACGCATATTTGTCTATGAGTTCTAATGAGACTCAAGGTGCATCAGAAGATAATCGAGTAATCAAGACGAGGGTTGAGTTGTGTTGGGCAGACATATTCGATCTACTACAAGAATCGGCGAGGTGAAGTTAGGCATCATATAATTTCAGTGGACCACAAAGTTAAGCGGCGGAATACTGCGAAGGATACGTACTATATGGTGAAGTATCTTGAGGTTGTGGATGGTCGAGAGAACGTAGCTAGAGTGACGAGGAGCGGTGTTATTCTGCGTGGTGATTGAGTAGAATCAGCTATGAAACTCAATTTGAGGATAGTTCACTAACTTTTGATCGAGTGCCTCCTCCACTTATCCTTTCCGTTATCTCAACAGCACCATAAAAGAAGGAGTCAAATTTATAAACTTTCAAAATTATCTATATCCAGGGATACAATGATCGCCATTGTTATTTGGAATATATGCTATATATCGCCATATCCCTTTAAATCACTCTCTCAGATGTTACCCTATAGATAGAAAGAATAAAGAATTTAAAGGATTCGTAAAGTAATAATTAATAAAATCTTCTAAGGAATATTTGAATACAAAATTAAGCAAGCGAACTCTTGTCGGAATAATTGATAGATAAAAATAATAATTATTCATATCGTAGAATGTTGTATATTAATTTGACCTGAGGTTATCGAGAAGTAAAAACTTATCTTTGGGTGCAACACATGGATGTTAGCATTGGAATCTGCGCATACAATGAGGAAAAAAATATAGGTAAGATTATCAATGCATTATTAAAGCAACGTATTCATGTAGCAAAAATAAAAGAGATAATTATTGTCTCATCTGGCAGTACCGATAATACAAATATTATAGTTAATGCTTATGCTAAGAAATATGATAAGGTAAAACTTTTTATTCAGAAAAAACGTGAAGGTAAAGCATCTGCAATAAATATTTTTCTAAAAAATGCTATAGGTGAAATTCTTGTTCTAGAAAGTGCAGATACGATTCCTCTACCAAATACTATTGAAAATCTCGTTTTACCATTTATAGACCAAAAAATTGGAATGACTGGAGGGCGGCCAATTCCTGTAAATGATAAAAGAACAATCCTTGGTTATACCATTCACCTATTATGGACGTTACATCACTTAATTTCTATTTCTAACCCTGAAAATCCAAAATTTGGAGAGATAATTGCATTTAGAAAGGGAATTGTTAAGAGGGTTCCTAAAAAAACGGTGGTTGATGAAGCATGGATACAAGCTATGGTTGCTAAGAAAGGTTTCAAATTTAAATATGTTCCGTCTGCTATAGTTCTTAATAAAGGTCCTGAAACAGTTTCTGACTTTTTAAGACAAAGACGTCGAATTACTGCGGGTCATATTCATCTTAAAAAAGTGTTAGGATACACAGTTCCTACAATGAGTATTTTCACTGTGCTCCGTTTGGTTATAAAGATTGTTAAGCCTAGTTTTAAAATTATTATATGGACTTTTGTAGCTATGTTTCTTGAGGGGCTTGGCAGATTATTAGGATACTATGATTATTTTATTAAGCGTAAAATGCCGTATATTTGGGATATTGCAACTACTACTAAAAAATTGGAGGCATAGCTTGTGAAAGTATCAATAATTGTAGTAGGTTATAATGGTGAAAAATATTTAGATGCATGTATGTCATCGTTAGTTTCACAAAATTTTCCATCTAATGACTATGAAATTATTTATGTTGATAATGCATCTAAAGATAAAAGTGTTGATATTGTACGAAAATATACAAAAATATTTAAGAACATAAGAATAATCAGAAGCAAAAAAAATCTTGGATTTGCAGGAGGCAATAATTTAGGCTTTAAATACGCTAAGGGGGAATATATTCTTCTTTTTAATCAAGATGCAATAGCAGATCGTAATCTTTTAGTCAAGTTGGTAAAAAAAGCTGACAGCGATAAAAGAATAGGTGTTTTAGGATGTAAAATATATTATAAAGGAACAACAGACTTATATTTTGCAGGTGGAAAAATTTTCTATGGGGGGTTTTGCTGGAATAAATCTTTACTGAATTCTGAAGGGGAATGTGATTATGTTTCTGGATGTTCTATGTTGATTCGAAGAGACATTCTAAATAAGGTTGGATTTTTCGATGAACTATTTTTTACATATTATGAAGAAACTGATCTTTGTTCACGGATAAAAAATTACGGATATAAAATATATTATGTCCCCTATGCTGTTGCTTGGCATGATATTCCCAAGAAAAGAGAGAGGGTATCACCAAATATTACTTACTTTATGCACAGGAACAGAGTTTTATACTGTTTTAAAAACTATAAACACAAGTTTCTATTTTTACTAATGGATATCTTTTTACTTTATAACATTTTTGCACTTTATGAGATTATTCGAGTTCCTCGTTCATTAAAATTTATAAAATATGTTCTCAAAGCTAGATACGATTCCATTAGATACTGTTTATACTTTCTGCATAGAAGGTGATAGGAGATGTTTAATAAGCTAATAAAAAAATTTGCTTTAAGACCTATGCTTTACTCCTCATTATTAGGTTTAATAGTAAGGATTTTCTTAAGCGCTTATATGTCATGGTCTGGCGATACCTATGTTTGGTATAGAACAGCAATATATATAATTTATGGCTTTGACCCTTATACACGTCTTGGTTTTTCATACCCTCCAGTTTGGGGCTTTATATTGGGGCTTTTTATAAAGATTATTGCTTTATTTTTTGACGTACGGTGTTGGTGTCTTTCAGTTCCTGCACTACATGCAATTGTGAGTATGACAGGCATGGGAAGCACTAATATAACTTCTCCTCTATTTAACATTATCTACAAACTTCCTTTGATTACTACTGACTTTTTAGTAGGATATACTCTTTACAATTTTGTATTAGAGGTAACTGAAGATATGGAAAAAGCAAGACAAGCTTTTTATCTATGGTACTTAAATCCTTTAGTAATTTTTGTTAGCGCAATACACGGAACTTTCGATAATATTGCTTCTCTATTTGTAGTACTATCGGTAATTTTTCTTTATAAGAAGAAATATCTTAGTAGTGGATTTTTTTGGGCCTTAGGAATTCTTACAAAAATATATCCTATTTTTTTTGGTGCTCTATTTTTTGGAATTATTCTTTCAATTAACATAAATACTTTTAGAAATAACCGAGAACGTATTTTTAAAGTATTCGTTGCACTGTGCCAATTTCTTATTGGTACTACTATTGGAGGTCTACTAGTATTATCCCCACTTCTTTTAAATGCAACTTTCAATAATTTTATAAATTCTGTATTCAGAAGAACTAGTGGTATTCTCATAGTTGGAGGTATTTCTCCTTGGTTTATAAGAAATTATCCCGGTTGTGAGTGGATATTTATATGGGCAAATAAACATTCAGATGAAGTAATTTTCTATTCTTTCCTAGTTGAACTATTTTTTCTGAGTTGGGTTTTTATAATTGCTTTCTTTTTGGGATTCAAAAATGTTTTAAAAGCTTTATTGTATGGAAGTGTTGCTACATTATCTATCTTTTATCTTACTGCAACCATTGTTAATCCACAATACTTAATATGGATAATTCCCTTTATTATATTAGTTTGCGTGATTTTTGAGCGTACATACCTATTCATATTAAGAATTATTACATTCTCAGGAATATTATTTTATTTATCTCTTATGGGCTTCTGGCATTTAATTTTACCAGCTGTAGTATATGCTCATCTGCTTGACATAAAATTAATAGTTTCAGCAACTGAAGTGTTTTGGAAGAAGGAAGGGTTTTTAAATATGTTTCTTAGGTTAGATTTTAATCTTATTTCAGGTTTTTTTGGGGTCTTATCTTTTATTTTATGTCTTTTTCCTAGAAAAATATCATATACTCGCATTTTTAGTGAGTTATTTTCGATTTTTTTATTTTTTAAAAAAAATATAGTAGATTGTTGTATGAGGGCTTTAAACATAAAATGGAAAGTTGAGGGGCAAATTATGAGGAGGGTATCCTTTTATAAGAAAGTAAGTTTTTTCTATATTGTATTAATAATCATATCTGAAGTCATGATATATTCTCCCACTTTAACAACAACTGTTAATTTTAAAATTTTATATTATGATAGAAATAGTACAACGTACGAGATAAATACTTACTATTTCCCTTTAGACTTAAATGTGATTTTCTTTTCATCAAATAATCAACAACTTAGGAATATTTTTATTTATTATGATGAAGCTTATCAAGTGGCTGGAGTAACTCGAAAATGTGCTCTTGGAATAGTCAGTCAGCTCCCTGTTGAACTAAAAATTAGAAATTATTCAGGAGAAGTATTTATTATTAATGCAACAACTTTAAGGGATTTGCTACAAAATCTAAATACTGCAAATCAATCAATCTTAATAGTGACAACTGGCGCATTTCCAGATACTGTTTATTCGAAGGAAGAAAATATAGTAAAACCTTGGGTTGAAGCGGGGGGTATACTAGTTTGGATGGGTGACACTCTTGGTTTTTACTCTGCTACAATGAGTAAAGAGCGTTTAAACTATAGTGATCCAAAACATCCTAAGGAAGATGGTTTGATTTCATTTTTTGGCTCGAAGAGTATAATCATTCCATCTAAATGGGGAAGTGTTGCATTTAATGACAGCACATATTCTAAAGCTTTAGCTTTAAAATATTCCTTTATATCTCGAGGCGTAAATATAACTGAAGTGGAACTTCGTGGAGGAAAAATTCTAGGAAAAATAACATCATCAGTAACATCAATCGCCAGTATTCCTCTAAAGAAAGGGAATATTATAATTTTTGGTGGAGAAGCGCTTGATGCTCGAACGATAAGCAAAGATATTGCTCAAATTATATCTTCTGGTGTTTTATTCTCAGATGACCTTATCTTTTACAAAAATTATAAGTTATCAAGATGGATGGTGATTGTAGATAGTGTTTATTTTAATGATACAATTTCTGAAATAATTATTTATGTTTTTCAAGTACATACTGAGGGTACATACTATAAAAAAATCTTTTTGTTTTTATAAACTAAAAATGGGTGATGTTCTTTTGGAAAAGCCTAATGTGATAATAGTTGTAATAGATGCATTGCGCGCCCGAAATATGAGTATGTATGGATATGACAAACCAACAACTCCAAACATTGATAAAATAGCTAAAGATAGTGTTCTTTTTGATAATTGTTTTAGTACTACAAATACGACAGATCCATCAGTAACTACTATACTTTCTGGACAATATCCTATTACCCATGGCATTTTGCAGCATGGTGAAAAAGTAAGCAAAGAAGAAATAAAAAATGCATATAAAATTAATTTTTTACAGAAGATTCTTAAGCAAAATGGTTTCTATACGATAGCCATTGATTGGTTAGGTCGCTGGCATAAACTAGGATTTGATTACTATAGTGGAGTTCTTGAGGATAAGCGGCGAAGGGTTCAAAAGGTTTTCAGTGCTTTAAAAATGGAAGATATTCTATCAAAAATATCTCATGTAGTGAATAAATTTAAAGATGATCGTAGTTGGTACTATGATAAGGCTAGTGATGTTACCAATCATGCAATAAGTGTTATTGAGGAGCACTTAGATAAAAATTTCTTTCTCTTTATTCATTATTGGGATACACATACTCCATACAATCCTCCTAAGGATTTCTTAGAAAAATTTCAAGAGTATGATTATTACTCAGAGTATCATAATATTGAGGAGATATTTAGCCGAATATCTAATGATAATTGGCGCAGATATCTTAAAAGGTGGATTGGTAATGCTAAAAGTGTAGAGGAGATTTTAATGAGATATGATGCAGAGATAAGTTATATAGATTCTGAGATAGGTAAATTAATAGAAAAATTAAATGATCTGAATATTCTGGATAATACACTCTTAATTATAACTTCTGACCATGGTGAAAGCCTAACTGAGCATGGTATCTTCTTTGACCATCATGGATTATACGACGTTAATATTCACGTTCCTCTTATTATGAGATATCCAAAGAGAATGCCTAAAAATAAACGTATAAGTTTTCTAGTACAACATGTTGACATAGTTCCCACAGTTCTTGATTTATTAAATATAGAGTATACCTCTCTAACATTCGATGGAATTTCGCTGATTAATTCAATTGAGAAAAACGTTAATGTTAGAAATTTCATTTTTGCAGAAGAATTTTACGTGGAAAGAAAGATGGCAATTAGAACAAATCAGTATAAATACATATTTGCGCCATCTGAAAAAGATGCTATTTGTCGCTATTGTGGTATAATTCATGGTGGTGTTGAAGAACTATATGACCTAAGGGAGGATCCGGATGAAAGGCATAATATCATAGATAAAGAATCAGAAATTGCACTAAACCTTAAGTTAAAGTTACAAGAATATATTAAAGAATTAAGAAATAGACGATGTTTATTAGATTTAAAGTTAAAGATAAAATCATTAAAAAGATAAGGATCTATTTGTAGTAATTAAGAGTGGTGCTATTAAGAATGTCAAATCGAACTTATACAATAGAAAAGAAAAAAAATAATATTTTTCTTATATTTGGTGTACTTATTTTTCTCGTTTTTTTGTCATTTGTTTTTAAAAGTAATTTTTTCCATCTTTTAGTAATACTTTTTTTGTTTACCTTATTTTGGATCTTTAAAGTATCTTTTAAAGTTATAGTTAGCATGTTTTTTATTATATTGGCCTTTAGTGTCTTGATTTTAAGTCTAACAAAAGACCCTATTTTTGCAAATAATATTTCTCTGTTCAGCTATTATGTTTTGGTAAGTGCTATGCTATATACTTTTATATTGGCATTAAAGTCACAAAGAGGTGTATCCCATGACTAAAAAGAAAGTATCTTTTGTAATTTCAAGTTGGAACCGTAAAGAAGATTTAAAGGAGTGCCTAAAATCGATAAGAAACCAAACATATAAAAATATTGAAATTATTATAGTTGATAATCATTCTACAGATGGTACTATTGATATGATACGTGCTGATTTTCCAGAAGTAAGGTTGATTATTATGCCCGATTCAACCTATGGAGCATGTGAGACTTTTAATATAGGCTTTGCTAATGCAACAGGAGATTACATTTTTATTCTAGATGACGATTCAGCTCTTGGTGATAATAAGGTTGTCGAGAATGCTATAAAAATTTTCGAAAATCGCCCAAATCTAGCAGCGATATGCTGTAGAATTATTAATCCAATTACGCAGATTGAAGAAACAAAAAACTGGGATAAAAAATTTGGCATATGGGCTGATGACGAGTGTGTTTATGGTAACTTTTTTCATGGAGCTGGAACAATTGTTAAACGAAAGGTCTTAGAAGAAGTTGGATATTACGATAAAGATTATTTTATCTTTGCTAATGAGGGAGATCTTGCATTGAGAATCTTGAATCGAGGATATGATATCTGTTTTTGTAAAAATCTTATAGTTTTTCACAAAAAAAGAAATGCAAATAAGGTTACACCTAGACAAATTTTTTTCTATACTAGAAATAATTTATTTACTGTATGGAAGCATTATCCATTTATTATGGGAATTTCTACATCTTTTCGTATTCTTTTGAAATATTTAGGAGCAACAGTAATTTCCAGAAATCCCAAAAGTTATTTTGCATTCATACGTGCAATTTTTTCTTTCATTCACAATCTCAAAAAGATATTTAGGAAAAGAAAAACTATTAATATGCAAGTTATGGAGGTTCAGAAAAAAGTAATTTATAATAATTTCCCTAATCCACTAAGTTTATTAAGTTTATATAGAAAAATTAGGAAATTACATCAAAGAATATAAATATAAGTTGTTTTTGTAAAAATATGCTTTGTTGAACAAGTAATTTTCGAAGCATAGGCTTCGATCATTCGTGCGCTCCCGCCAGACAACGTACCGCAGAAAACTAAACTGATATAACTTTGTTATATAAAAAATGAGAATACCCCTCCCTTACTATTTGATCGGGCTTGTGCGACCTTACTACTTCGCCAAACATCCGTTCCATGACCGAAAAGATACCCTCTACAATCCATCGATACCCATAGTCAGTTTTCCTTCTCCACTCCTCATATCCGAGCTCCTTAACAGCCTTACAACCCCTCTTGAATGGGCCTCTAGCCCTCGTTGATGAATCTTTGCGTACACGAATCACTGGATCAATGCTATTCTTGTCCAGCGTGTTAAATATA
>JBECUL010000070.1:9464-9819 GCA_040225955.1 Candidatus Asgardarchaeum abyssi
TCGTAAGCGCCGTCCAGGTACACATTCTTAATTCGCTTTGGGTCCTTTACACTCGATTTAGCTATTTCTAGTAAGGGTTTGAACTCCTTGCTGTCCATAACGTTCTCCTTCGTCACTCTTATGGCTAGAATTTGCGTCAGTAATGTAGTAATTGCATGTATAAGCGTCTTATGAACAACTGCGTGCTGTGGCACACGTATACATGCATATCTCACAAGTACGTAGAAAAATCTTAGAATATAATATAGCACAGTTAAAATAAAAATTTCCACTGTGGATCATCTAGGAATGCCCCGTTGCTCCTTCTTCAAAAATTCATCCCGCTGACTGCTGTCGCAGAGAGACTACACTAACC
>JBECUL010000071.1:0-9550 GCA_040225955.1 Candidatus Asgardarchaeum abyssi
GTTTATGGAAGTAGCATTCTCACTCGCCATTACTAAATTGCTTCTAACTTCTGGTATCAGTCGAACAAAGTTCTCATACTCTTGTAACATTCTTAGCGCTATATGCATGTTTTCAAGTACTGCAAATCTACTTTCAAGAATTTCTTGTTTTTTTTCTTCTAATAAACATGCTCTACATATACCCTCATCCAATGATGGAAGTAGAAGTTTATGAATTTTGCACATTTCTCCACCTATTCTCATAAAGTAGCACTCATTACATACGAACCTGATAAAATCCTTATCGGAAATTCTTTTTTCAGCTATACCCTCAGATAAGAATTCAGCCATTTTTTTAATTTTATCTTTTGAAAAATCACTTTCTTCTTTCTCTAACAATTTTTTATATTTTGAAACTGAGGTCTGCGTTATCTTCAATGCATTTGCGACTTCTGTTTGTGTCCAATTATACTTTGTTAAAAGAAGATGTGCTATATTTGCACGTAAAAATGGTAAGAATCTCTTAACAAAAATCTCACAAGGGAGTCTCATATCCTTACACCAAAAAATTTTTAATAATCTTCATAGTGAAAAATGATGACTACATATGTTATATAACATGTTATAAAAAATAAATAATAATTTTTCGGGTGATTCTCAAATGAGCAATAAAAGAAAGATAATTAGCATATGCATTGTGATAGCTATTATAATTAGTATGCTTCTTTCATTTCAAACTGTCAAACTATCCTTATCCGTTCTTGTGAACCAGAAAGATGCGAGTTCTCAGGAAAATAAATTAGTCATATACACATATGATAGTTTACTAAAATGGGGCGAAAATTACACTGAAGTCTACGATAAGGTATTCGGCGAGTTTGAGAGACGTTACAATGTGACAATTGAGCTTGTAGAGTTTTCAAGTGCAAGAAATGCTCTTTTGAGGTTGGTTGAAGAAAAAGATAACCCAAAGGCAGACATAATCATTGGTATTGATAATATTCTTGCCATAGAAGCTATCAAGGAAGATATCTTGCTTCAATACACTCCCAAGAATCTTACCTATATAAAACCAGAACTTATTGATGCATTAGATCCTACACACCATGTGATTCCATTTGACTATGGACTAATAGCTCTTGTCTATGATACTAAATATATTAACGAAACTACATATCCTGAAATTTCTCATCTTACATTTGAAGACTTGACCGATCCAAAATTTAGTGGTACCTTGATTGTAGAGGATCCAACACAAAGTAGTACTGGTTTGTCATTCCTTCTCTGGCAGATTGCAATATATTCTAAACTTTTAAATAAAGACTGGAAGAAATGGTGGACCACAGTTAAGGATAATATTAAAGTCACAAAAAGCTGGGGCGATGCTTATGATATATTCTTGGAAGAAAGCGCTGGCCGACATATAGTTGTAAGCTATGGAACAGATGGAGCCTATAGCTATTACTCTTACAATTCTACAAGATACAATGCAACACTAGTTTATTATAATGGAAAACCTTATGGTTGGCTTCAAGTTGAAGGAATTGGAATTGTAAAAAACGCTCCACACGAGGATTTAGCAAAAAACTTTACTGAGTGGTTCTTAAGTGTAGAAGTTCAACAGCATATTCCTTTAAATAACTGGATGTACCCAGCAAATAAGAATGTTACTTTGCCAGAAGCATATAAATACGCAATTAACCCCGATGATGTTGAAATTGCTAATCTTCTACTTAATCAAACAGAGATCGAAGAATGTCTACATGATTGGTTATATGACTGGACTGAGTTGATGGTTATAGGAGAAGAACCTACAGAAGGGCCCGATACTACAATATACATGATAGCTGGAGCTATAATTGGTATTGCATTCGCCGTACTAGTAGTGATAGTACTAAAACGTAAACGTATAATCTAATAGCATCTGGTGTCTTTGATGAAGGTAAAAGTTATAATATCTCTACTACCTCTATTTTTTCTTTTGCTCTTCTTTTATTATCCGTTATTCAGTGTTTTGAGGGATGCATTCCTCGTTGAAGATACTTTTACAATTAGCAATTTTATTAGAATTCTCAGCAGTCCATTAGAGCAACGTGTTATATTATTTACATTCTATCAAGCAATCCTTAGTACTTACCTTACCTTAGTTCTTGGCCTACCTGCTGCATATTTATTTGGCAAGTATGATTTTCCTGGAAAAGAAATAATAAGAAGTCTTATAACTATCCCTTTTGTGTTACCATCCATTGTAGTGGCTCTTGGTTTTATTATATTATTTGGTGAAAACGGTATTCTCCCACGAATATTTTCAACGATAACTGGGATTGATATATCTTTGGATGGCTTTACTCTTATCTTGTTGGCTCACGCATATTATAATGCTCCTATTGTGATACAAATGGTTTCTTCCTCTATGGAACGTATGGACCCTTACCTAGAAGAGGCAGCCGAATCTTTAGGAGATTCTGGTATCCATAAGTTTATGTATATATTTTTTCCCCAAATTTTCCCTGCACTTGTTTCAAGTGCGCTTTTAACATTCATTTTCTGCTTTATGAGCTTTACAATAGTTATTACGCTGGGTGGGCCTCAATATAGGACCATAGAAGTTCATCTTTTTAGTCTCTACAAGGTTCTTTTTAGAAAGGGTGAAGCTGCTGCACTGGCTGTCTTGCAGCTTATTACAAGCTTAACATTTTCATACATATACATAAAATCCACAGAATCTATCACAAAAATTGAGCGACTAGGAAGGGTAGAAAGGGCTCGTGTAGAAAAAATATTCTCCAACATTAGAGATTTAATTGATATAAAAAAGCTGTTCTTAGTGATCTACTTTATTTTCCTTCTAGCATTCTTTATGTTTCCCATAATGAGTGTCGTATTTTCAAGTTTCTATGATCGAGTGACGAATAATTTCACATTAGATGGATATTTAACTCTTCTTAGTTCAGTTTATAGTCCGTGTCTAGGTACATCTCCACAAAGAGCGATCTATAACAGTTTATTATACGCCATAGCTACAATGATTGGTGCAACTTTATTGGGGCTTCTTGCCTCTTATTCAACCTCAAGAATTAAGATCCCATTTAGGTCACTATATAGCGCACTTATAATTGTTCCTCTTGGTGTATCAACAATAACGTTGTCTCTCGGGCTTGTCAGATCATACTTAGTCTCTGATTTCTTCTATGAAAATATCTGGATATTGATTCTTGTAGCTCATATTTTAGTAGGCTTTCCATTTACCATGAGAGCAATCTCAAATGCTTTAGAAAGAGTAGATCCGGATTTAATTGATGCTGGAAGAATGTTAGGTGCCGATGACATGCACACATTCATGAAAATAGATTTACCCATAATCGCACCAGGGATAATAGTTGGTGGAATCTTTGCATTTGCAATAAGTATAGGTGAGATGGCTGCAACTCTTTTCCTTGCTTCACCTGACTATATAACAATCCCAGTCGCAATGTACTCTTTTATTAGTGTTCGTAAGTATGTTGTAGCAAGCGCTATGGGCACTATTCTTATCCTAATTACATTTATATCATTTTTAGTCATACGTCTTTTCGGAGAAAAGCAAATAGCTGGGGGATTTTAATGGTCAGCGTAACCTTAGAAAATATTAGTAAAAGATACGATGACATAGTGGCTCTTCATAGAGTATCTTTTACTGCACCAGATAAGAAAATTACTGTAATACTAGGCCCATCCGGATGTGGCAAAACAACAACCTTACGTATAATTGCAGGGTTTATAGCACCTGATGAGGGTATCATAAAGTTTAATGATACGATAATAAACGATCTCCCTCCGCAAAAACGCAATGTTGGGTTTGTATTTCAAAATATTTCACTTTTTCCTCATCTTACGGTTTTTCAGAACATAGCTTTTGGATTAGAAATAAGAAAATATAGCAAAGATGAAATTAAACGTAGAGTTTCAGAATTGATTAATTTATTGGGTCTAAATGGTTTGGAGGATAGATACCCTCGTGAATTAAGTGGAGGCCAGCAACAAAGAGTAGGATTAGCTAGAGCCTTAGCTCCTTATCCAAATGTTCTTCTTTTAGATGAACCTCTATCCTCCCTAGATGCTAACCTGAGAGAACAGCTGAAGTGGGAGATTAAATCGATTCAAAGAAAAACTGGTGTTACTGCAATTTATGTCACTCATGATTTATCAGAAGCTTTTACCATAGGAGACTACATAATCATAATGAACAATGGACGAATTATCCAGAAAGGAATACCAGAGGAAATTATGAAATCTCCCGCAAATCGCTTTGTTGCGGAATTCTTAAGATTTTCAAACTTTTTTGAAGGTAATGTTATTCATACCGATGAAAAATACGAATACATTAGAACAACTAGAGGCACTATATTTGCTGCCCTTAAAATGCACCAAGTAAACGATAAAGTTCTTTTCTCAATAAGACCTGAAAGGTTTCGAATATATTTAAACAAACATAATATGCCCAAGAATAAAAAAGCAAATATTATTGAGGGCACTATTAGAAGTATTCGTTTTGAAAGTCATTATTATATGATTGAAGTTGAAACGAAGGAAGGCAATCTAAAAGTAATCTCTACAGAGTTTAATGAATTGAGTGAAAAGTATCTTGGTAAACATTGCTATTTAGAAACGTCTCCAGAAAATATAACTTTCATTAAAAATAAAAATTATTAATTAATAAATTCTTTATTTAATTATTGGTTTACTCATTGAATAGAGGTAATTCTATGCTTGAGGATATAGATCCCATGAAGCATATTTATGAATTATCTGTAACAATTGGTCCTAGGCGTCCAGTATCTGACAATGAATGGAAGGCTGCTGGTTATATCTTTAACTTCTTTAAAAAAATCGGATTAGAGCCTATGCAACAAAAGTTTCTGTCGATCTCAACGTTTTCATTGCCTTATTTAGTTATCTTTGGTCTCTATCTACTCTCAATAATACTTTACTTGTATGAGCCACTTATGGGTTTAATATTATCCCTAATAGCTTTTATCATCTTTCTATTGGAGGGATCATCAAAGCCAGTATTAATACATATTCTTCCAAAAGGGAAAAGTCACAATATATACGTTAGAATCAAACCTAAAGGAGAGGTAAAGCGACGTTTAATTCTTGTTGGACATTACGATTCATCGAGAGCTGCATGGTTCTTTAGTCCAGGATTTGTTAAATACTTTAGAGCCTTATTTTTAGCAATAGCATTTTCTGCTATATTAATTCCAATAATAGAAATATTCGTATTAGCGTATGAGAATTTTGTTTCATCTAAGTTTTTATTTCTCACAATAAAGGATTTAGGACTATATTTACTATTGATTCCCACATTCTTTATAGTGCTGGGCTTTTTCTCAATGCTCCATCGAGAGTTATTCTATAAAGATGTTCCTGGTGCTAATGATAATGCGTCTGGAGTTGGTGTTTTATTATCCCTTGCGGAAATATTTTCAAAAATTCCCCTCTCCAATACAGAAATATGGTGCGTAGCTACTGGCAGCGAAGAATCTGGTATGTTTGGTATGATTTACTTTTTGAAATATCATGAAGAATATTTTGATAAAAATAATACATTCATTCTAAATTTTGACAATATAGGAGCTGGCGACGTGTATTACATTGTCGGTGAGGGGCTTTTAACAACTCTAAAATCAGATAAAACGCTAGTTGAAATAGCTTCTAATGTGGCTAAGGCTCACAAAGACTGGAATATAAACCCAAAGGTGTATAAACTTCTTCCAACCGATGCAACATCTGCTATTGCAAGAGGTTTTAAAGCTTTGAGCATCATGAGTTTTAATAAACAAGGTCTACTGCCTAACTGGCATTGGCATACTGACACATATGAAAATGTTGATGAAGAAACTGTAAAAAAAGCACTTAATTTTGCATATGAAATAATAAAAGAAATAGACAAATTAGATTGAAGTGTAAAAACGGAAAACAGAAAATAAAATGTGTAGGTTATGCATTATTTAAGAAAGCAACCTTTTTCTCCCTCATTTTGGCTAAAACTAGAGCATGAGCAAATATAGCTGGAACTACAATAGAGTTGTCGTATTTGTCTGATTTTTCAAGAATCTCATCCAAATCATTTTTGATCTTTTGATACTTCTCTGCAAATAAATCCATATTACCCACCTTACATCGATATTACATTTTTCTTAAACAATTAATACACTTATTTTACACATATATTAAATTTTTGGTAAACAAAAAATAAACATATGTTACACGCGCCATAAATATAACTTAAATTAAAGATACACAAAATATCCACAAAAAATAAATAAAAGGATCAAAACATACATATAAATAGTATATTTTACTACTTGTTATTTAAACGTGGTGTAAACATGTCAATTAAGAAGTTCCTAGAGAAATTTGGATGGATAGACAATCCATTCAAAATCGCACCAATTAGAGATCCATCTATTCTTGTCGGGGTAGACGAAGAGCTACAGCGATTACAAGCATCCGTAGCTTTTGGTGGTGATGTGATTATTGAAGGTCCTTATGGTGCTGGCAAAACAAGTCTTCTAAGATGTTTAGAGACTCTAACTAAAAAGACAGATATTCCGGTATACTTCCCTCGACCACCAGTTAATGTAAAAGGTTTGATTTGGAGTATTCAAAATGCACTAGAGTTAGAAGGAGCTGAAATGGAATTCTACGAGATCTATAATAATTTAGCAACGTTGGAAGATCAAAAATTAATAATTTTGCTTGATGAAGCTCATAGGCTATCCTCAGATATCGCGCAGTACTTACAAGATTTATCTGATTTAGAAACAGTTGTATTAGTGTATGCTGCTCTTGATGGTTTTTACATACAGCATCTTCCAGAAATTCATAGAACTTTGTATGATAGGGTTGTTGAAGTAATAAACTTATCATTATTGACAACTGATGAAATAAAGGAAATGATAATTAAAAGAATAAAATCTGTTGGTGGTAAGGGTATTGAACCGTTTACTGAAGACGCGCTAGATTTAATAGCTGAGGCATCAGGTGGGGCACCAAGAGAGGCACTAAAAATCTGTGGAACTGCGATAATAAAGGCCATAACCAGCAAAATCGAAAAAATTGATAGATCTGTAATCGAAGATGTAATCTCAAGGAAGCCCAGTGAGATAATTAACAGGATAAGGCGGCTTGGGAAACGTGAAAAGGAAGTATTACGTATATTTGTTAAAAAATCTGCTATTACAAATAAAGATGTTCAGGCAGAATTGAAAATATCCAGCCAGGCGGCATATAATATTCTAGCAAGGCTCATGGAAAAAGAGCTCATAGAAGCTAAAACTAGCGGTACAAGTTCTAAAGTAAAAGAATATATACCAAAGGAAATCGTAAAGCGTGTATTAACTCCTGAAATTGCTGATAGAATATTATCAACGTAAAACTATCTTTCAAAAATTACCGTTTTTCCTCTCTTTTTCAAACCCAATTTTATCCTACAAAAAGCGCAAATCTCTTCACTTGTAGGATAACCGCAAATTTTACAAAAATTGACTTTTTTCATACCGATAGGTGTTTTTATGTCTCGTTGCAGATATATATTTGCAAGAATTGGTTGAAGTTCTTTTGCATATCTTCGTGCAAATTTTAAGTTCGTCCCAGGAAATCGATTTTCAACATTAATAACGATTCTTTTCCAAAAGGTGACAGTCGTGGGTTCTGAAAATGGGCATTCATCGTCTAAGAAGTTTATATCTTGAGCTATGCAATATAGTAAGTTTTCTTCCTCTGTGCATTCGTATAACGGCTTAATTCTTCCTATTGCTTTTAGCTCTTTTATTGTCTCCATATTTGGTTCAAGTCTAACCATTTCATGAAACTCTCCGTTCATAAAATGTTTTAAGATAAATGAAAGTGTGTCATATAATGTATGTCCTGTGGCAATGGCATCTACATCATTCTCATAAGCAACTTTTGTCATTATATACCTTTTAACAACACCACAACAACTACAGATAGCTCTTCTTAGATCTTTACAGTCTTCTATTGTGAAACCATCATTTTCTTTTAAGTCATAAATTATTAATGGAATATCAAATCTTTTCGCTATCGTCTTTACTACGTTCTCCGCTTTTTTAGAGTACTCTCCAATTCCTAAATTTATATACAATCCCAACATTTCAATATTATAATCTTTAAGTATTTTTGACAGAACAACTGCAAGCGCTGTAGAATCTTTCCCTCCAGAGATAGCAACTAAGATTTTATATCTATTCTCCAATAGCTTATACCTTCTAATTGTACGCTTTACTTTCGTTTCATAATATTCTATATAGTGCTCTTTACATAATGATATATTCCCAGAACGGAGGTGAACAAATGCTGGTGCGTGGCACTTATTACAAAGTCTTCTTTTCATGATATCACATCACGAGCTACATGATAAAAACTTCAACGTAAGATATCAGTGTTGATAAGGTAATTCTTTTAATTCATTAATTGCTCTCTCAATTTTCTTCATTAAATCTTTTATTTGCATTCCTATAGAATAAGCATCAGCTCTTTCATAAAGCTTGTCAATTAAATAATCAAAATCATAGTACAAGATGTCGTCCAAACTATCTGTTTTTGGGATCAGATATTCTCCCTCTGGTGTTATCAGAATCTCCCTAAGTTTTTTTACTCTATCTCTAATATCCTCCATAATTTTAGCGGAGTAAATATACTCTTTCTTTGATCTATCAAGAAGTATTGGTGGTATTATTAATCCCAAAATATACATTGCAGGATTAACTCTAAGAGTTTTATCAAGACGATCAAGTATATTATCTAAGTCTTCTAATATCTCATTCAGAACCTTTATCGTCATTTCTATATATTCTGCTGTTCTCATTTCGTTCACACAATTGTCTTTTGTCTTTCTGTAATTCTGTTCGAAATAAATATATAAATAGCTTACCTTTCGATATCTTTTTATAAAATTTTCATAATACTTAACTTTAAATTAAATGCTTGAGCGTGTTATTATGTTGCTGGATAAAAAAATGCTGGTATCTCTATTATTAATGATACTTATACTGGAAAGTATTTACTTCTACGGGATGCCCGCGTTAGCCACAGCTACAGAAAGTCATAATTCTAAAAATCTCAAAATTCCAATAAGTGAAGACTCCATATATATTATTAGAACTAAAGAATCTGTAAGTAACTATTTGCTTGCGCTAAGGGACGTTGGAGAAATTAGGTATATATATCATAGCCTTAGAGCGGTATCCATGTACATACCAAAAGATAGAATTAACAAACTTACAAAGTTTGACTTTATAGAAAGTATATCCCCTAACCTTAAGGTAAAAGCGTTAGAAATGGACTCTGAGTATGTGAAAACTAATGATGTCCATATAACATTAAAAGATGCTGTTAAATTAACTAAAGTTGATAAAGTCTGGAATAACTATAACCTTCGTGGAAGGGGGATAACAGTAGCTGTTCTTGATACTGGCATTGACTCAGGACATTACGCACTTGATGATTTAGATGATAGTGCTAGCAGTGATGATCCCAAAGTTATACTCCATGTATCAATGGTACC
>JBECUL010000072.1:0-9349 GCA_040225955.1 Candidatus Asgardarchaeum abyssi
GATGATATGTTTCACCCAGCTCAAGGGCTAACTGACATAATGACTGTTCAGGAAAAGTTCCCACGATATGAAAACAAGAAATACGTGATAATGTGGGCTTATGCTGCACCAAGCTTACGTTCATGGTGTAGTATTCAAGAAGAAATGCTTATTATGACTCGTTATGGCTTAGATGTTGTTCTAGCATATCCACCTGGCTTTGATCTTGATCCAAAGATAGTTGAATGGGCTAAGCAAAATGCAGACCAATATGGTGGCTCCCTAGAAATATCACATGACTATAAAGAGGCCCTTGAAGGGGCTCATATAGTATTCCCAAGAGGGTGGGCGAGCCATAAGTTTGTTATGGAAATTGCTCCAAAAGCTGCTAAAGAAGGCCCTGATGCGATGAAAGCAGCCAAAGCAAAAGAAATAGAACTGCACAACAAATATAAAGACTGGCGACTGACAATGGATCTTCTTGACATAATGGCAAAGAATAAAATAATAATGCATGTAATGCCTGTCTTCCGCGGTCGTGAGGCAGACGATGAAGTAATGGATTCCGAATATTCCGCTATAATAGACCAAGCCGAGAACAGGCTTCACGCTCAAATGGGGATCTTAGCGGTTACTATGGGCGGCAAATACTAATTTATCTTTCATTTTCTTTTTTGGTGATTTTATTGCAAGTTAGTTCTTCTGAAATTTTTGATGTAATTATAGTTGGTGCAGGTCCAGCTGGATTGGTAACTGGATGGATGTTATCTGAGCATGGAGTACATACGATAATTCTTGAAAAGGATAAAATACCTGGCAGAAATAAACCATGTGGCGGTGCACTAACCTTTAGAGCTAAAAAATATTTTTCATTATTAAAAGGAGAGCCATATATCGAAATACGTAAAATAAAATTGGTTTTTCCAAATGGAGAATCAAGAATTGTAGAATATGACGAAACGGTCATGATAAATATTGAACGTGAACGTCTTGCAAGGGTGCTTATTAGAAATTGTCAAAAGAATGGTTGTACTCTTCTAACTTCCCATAAGTTTGTAGTAGCAGAAAGAAATGGAAATTTGTGGGATATTACAGTTAAAAATATGGAAAATAACCAAATAATCAATTTAAAATCAAAAATTTTAGTAGGTGCTGATGGTGTTTTATCACAAGTAAATAAGACTTTAAACATAAGGTCTCCTTTCAAAAAAGATGAATTAGGATTAAGTGTTCAGTACTTAATCAGTAGAGCTCAAGTAGTAAGAGAAGATGCAAATGAATTTTATTATGGTCATCAAGTGTCTCCATTTGGTTATGCTTGGATATTCCCGCACACTGAATACTTTCATACTGGTGTTGGTGCTCTCCTTTCCAAAATCAATGATAATCTTCGAGGATACCTTGATAGATTTATTCCTTCTCAATTTAAAAAATTGAATAATCCTATCTTTCAGGCAGCACTTGTACCCTTATCTGGACTTAGTACTTCATCATATACGAAAGCAGCACTTTTAGTAGGCGACTCTGCTGGTCATGTGTTACCGATAACAGGAGAGGGTATTGCTTATTCTATGACTGCCGCTGAAATAGCTGCTGACATAATATATAATTCGATAAAGAATAATGACTTTTCTGCTGAATTTTTTAGGAGATATGAGAAAAAATGGATTTCCAGAATAGGATCCGACCTACGTTGGGGGAAAAAGCTTATGTTGCACTTTCTGAAAAAAGGTCGTGGAAAAAGCAAATATGAAAAATTTCTCAAAGATCAAAGGTTTATTAAGATGATAGGTGATATAATCGTAGGTACGGACAAGATTATTTCTATCGTAAGGAGAAATTGGATTGCAATACTAAAATATTACTTTTCGTAAGATTTAAAGTTAAAAATAGTAGTATGATTATTTTTGCTCTTTTCGTGCAATGAAAATTAATTGTTTTGAGCTAGAGAAAAGATAAGGGATCTCATTCAACTCACATTCTATATCGACAAGTAGCTGATAATTATCTGACTTTTTAAGATATTTTTTAATAATTCTCCAAGGAAGCACGAGTCTTCCAGCAATTTTCAATACTTTAAGCCCTAATTCTTTGAAATAATCAAAAATCTCTTCTGGAGTGAATGCGTGATATAAAAATATTAGCTCATTTTCTTTTCCAATATAGTAAATGTCACCTGTTTTTAAGAAGGTCCTCAATAGTTCTAAATTTAAATTAGGAATAAACTTCTTAATGTTATAATACCTATTTTCGAAGCAGGCTATCAATATTCCATTCTTCTTAAGAAGCGAGACCAGATCTTTTATTAGTTCTCTATATTTCTGATACGTTGAGATGGTATCTCCATCAGCTATTATTATATCAAATCTGTCTTCGATCATTTTTGTGATGTCGCTAAAATCAATATTAAGCACTTCTACATACTTTTCCATTTCGTTCTTTGAAACAAGTAGAGATGCGTATTTGAAATTTCTATTGCCTCTTACAATCAATGTAATTTTATGTTTTTGCCTCGCTAAGTCTATAAACCACATCCCATGCTTATCGTTAATCTCTAAAATTTTCTTTTTCCTCTTTGGAATATATTCATTTATTATTCGCCAGCTTACATCTTTAAAAAATCGATAAAATAATCGTTCTTCTTCCTCATCAGCAAAAGATTCATCCGGGATATTATTAGTTGGTGACTGGGAAATTCTTTTTCCCTCCATCTCCTATTGTATAAAAGGGCAATAAAAATAATAGTGATACACACTTTTAATATTTAATATTTATTATTACTAATTTTAATCCACTGCAATTTGATACAAATGTTCCTTTGCCTTTTTCTTGATAACCTCTAAACTTTTAAGGAATGAAGGTCTTGCCTTGGTAGGATATTCTCCTATAATGAATTTTCCTTCTAATTCCTCTGGTGGCATATTCTTAGCTCTTTCGATTGGTATAGAATTCTTGATAAACCATTGTATCATTTCAGAAGGTTTTTCCATTCCTATGCGTCTTCCTAGTTCAGTTGGACATTGTGAAATTACCTCTATAAATGCAAATCCCTGGGTATTTAATGCTTTTTTGATAGAGTTTTTCAATTGATGCACATGAAATGTTGTCCATCTTGCAACAAAAACAGCTCCAGCAGAGTAAACTAATTCAGAAATATCAAATGGGTGTTCTGGATTGCCGAAAGGTGCAGTTATAGTTGTTAATCCATAAGGTGTCATGCTAGATGTTTGCCCTCCAGTCATCCCAAAGTTCATGTTATTAACCAATATTACTGTCATATCTATGTTACGTCTAGCTGCGTGAATTAGATGATTTCCACCAATGTTTGCTAAATCACCATCCCCGCTAATGACTACAACTTTGAGATGAGGCTTTGCCAACTTAATTCCTATTGCAACTGGTATCGCTCTTCCATGAGCTACATGCACAGAATCCGCCTTAAAGTGGGGCGATACTATCCAAGCACCACAACCAATCCCGCTTACAAATACAAAGTTGTTAAAGTCCTTGTATCCTAACTCCATTACTGCTCTAATGAAAGCGTTTGCGATAATACCATTACCACAGCCGGGACAAAATGGTGTAGGTAGGACCTCTTTCCTTAGAAAATTTAATACTGGATTCTCATAATATTGAGAATCACTTTTTGACAATTTTCTTCACCTCAGTTAAGATTTCATAAGGTGTAAATAATCCTGCACTAAGTCTATGCATAGAGAAAACTCTGTTAGGCTCGGCAACTGCCGCCTTTACATCTCTCACTATCTGACCCATGTTCATTTCAACTACCAAAATGTATTCAACATCATCTGACAGTTTTCTTACTATATCATCTGGAAATGGCCAAATAGTTTTAAGACGAAGCCCTATTATCTGAATACCTTCATTTTTTGCAAGGCGAATAGTATCTGGAATTGTTCTTGCCATGGATCCATAGGAAATTATGAGAACTTCAGGGTTGTCCGTATGTATTATTTCGTAATCTATAATCTTATCTTTGTTTTTCTCTATCTTATTCACAAGATGAGAAACTAATCTATAATGAATATTTACATCGTATACCTTCCTGTAGCCCTTCTCATCATGAGTAGATCCCGTTACTAGTGCATTATACCCCTCTCCTACTATAGGCATAGGTGGTATCTCTGTCTCTGGTCCTCCAAAGAAAATTTCGTCTTCCTTTTTAGGCTTTTTTCTTTTAACGATTTTGATATCATCGATAGATGGTATCTCTACTCTTTCTCTTAAATGCCCAAGTATCTCATCACCCATTATAAATACTGGTGATCTAAATTCCTCTGATAGATTAAATGCACGAATAGTCATATCAAAAACTTCTTTCACTGAGAATGGTGCAAGTGCTATTGCACTATGGTCCCCATGGGTTCCCCATATAGCTTGTTGTACATCTCCTTGTCCTGGTAGTGTAGCCTGTCCCGTACTAGGTCCTGCACGTTGCATATCAACTATTACACAAGGGGTTTCTGTCATGTGTGCATATCCAATCATTTCTTGCATCAAAGAGAATCCTGGGCCACTTGTTGCAGTCATAGCCTTCATTCCCGCCCATGAAGCACCAATAACCGCAGCTATAGCACCTATTTCATCTTCCATCTGAATAAAAATTCCATCAAGCATTGGAAGCCGATACGCCATGTGTTCCATAATTTCTGACGCTGGTGTTATTGGATATCCAGCAAAAAATCGTGCTCCAGCCATTAATGCTGCCTCGGCTAGTACTATGTCTCCTTGCTCAAAATATACACCCGGTTTTACATAGCCATTTCTTAGGTACTTAAAGGGCATAAAGTAATCACCAATATTGGAACATGCAGAACTTAATTATTACTTTTTCTATATAAAATCCACTATTGATTGAAGCAAAAATGGAATAATCATAAAAGAAAGAACAACAATAAGTTTCAAGGTGATAATATCTCATTGTCTTAGCAGTTTATCCTCATTGAATACTATAGACTAAGTTTGAATATATTTATTTATATCAGTGATAGGCTATCATTATTCTTGAATTTAGTAAGATGTTCTTATTTTTTAAAAAGATTTGCGAAAATTTAATAGTTTCAATTCTTACATTTTTATCAAGTTTCGTTGTGAGGTGCTACTATGGGAAAAAAAGCTGAAATCGCAATAATTGGTGGTTCTGGCTTTTATAATCTTTTTGAAGAAGCCGAAACTATGTTCGTTGATACACCATTTGGTGTAACACCAAAAATATCAATTGCCGAAATTCATGGTAAAAAAGTTGCGTTTTTACCAAGGCATGCTAGGCCAGGTAGCGACGAAATAAAACATGAAGTCCCCCCTCACAAGATAAATTATAGAGCAAACATTTATGGTCTTTTTACACTTGGTGTGGAGAGGATAATTTCTACAAGTGCTTCGGGTTCTCTAAATAAGCTAATGAAACCCGGTGATCTCGTAGTTGTAGATCAGTTTATAGATTTTACAAAATCAAGGGTCTACACATTCTATGATGGTGAGATACCTATTAAAGTGCTACCAGATAAACCTCCTATGGCTAAAGTAGTTCATATCGATGTAACACAACCATATTGCCCTGAAATTCGAAAAATAATACTTGATGTATGCGCTGATCTCAATATTAAATGTCATGAGAGGGGGACTTATGCTGCTACTGAAGGACCAAGATTCGAGACTCCTGCTGAAATCAATGCTATAAAAATTATGGGCGGAGATCTTGTTGGGATGACAAATGTACCAGAGGTTGTCCTTGCAAGAGAACTTGGTATCTGTTATGCAACTATAGCTATTGTCACAAATTGGGCAGCTGGTATACAAGGTAAAGTCTCTCATGAGGAAGTCATCGAGATATTCACTAAGAGAATAGGAGATGTACGTAATATATTCCTTGAAACAATAAAAAGGTTGCCAAAAGAAAGAAGTTGCAATTGTAAGGATTTAATTAGAGAAGCAATAATAGACTAACTACTTACTATTTTATTATTGCTTTTGATTATTGTATGGAGGCTTCTCGTTGGCTGAGGAGATGCAGACACGTAGAGAAAAAATTATTAACATTCTTTTAACATCTGAGGAACCACTATCAGCTAGAGATATTGCTCTATTTCTCGATGAAAGAGATATCCGGTTAATTTTAAACGACTTAAAACACATAGCCAAGTCTGTAAGAAAAATAGAGGGTGGAAAATACCAACTTGTCATGGTTCCTGCTCAATGTAGAAAATGCGGATTTGTCTTTAAAGAGGGAGCAAGCTTGGATCCATCAAGATGTCCTAAGTGTAAAAGTGAGTGGATTTCTCCACCCAAATTTAAAATAATTAAAAAAGAGAGATAGTATTGCTGGAGTTTGACCTTCTATCTTTTGGAGGTTTACTAATTGCTGAAGATTTTGCTAGTTCGAATAAATGATGTTGAATATGATATTCTAGAGGAAATTAGCAATGGCCTTGTTGATGTATATAAAGATGTATCCGTAAAAATAGATGATAGTATAATACCTCCGCCTGAAGAAGCTTATGTTCCATCAAGAGATCAGTATATTGCGGATTATTTTTTAATTATTGCAAGAAAAGTAGCTGAAGAGAAAGGTTATCATCGAGTTTTAGCAGTTACAAACTTAAATATTTACTCTAGGAGTTTAAACTTTGTTTTTGGGATTGCTTGCTTAAACTGTCGTGGAGCTGTAATATCACTATATATGTTAAATCCAGAGGTTTACAGAAGACCATTCAATAGGGATCTCTTTATTGAACGGGCCATTAAGGAAGCAGTCCATGAGTTAGGGCATACTCTTGGTTTTTCTCATTGCTCAAACCCAAAATGTGTTATGCGTTTTAGTAATAGTATTATTGAGGTTGATTATAAGAGTAAATATTTCTGCGATCGTTGTTCTGTAAGGCTTAAATCAATAATTAAGACATTTCAGGAATAATAGAAACAATTACATACATTATAATGGTGTGAGTTATTAGTGTTAGGGAGCAAAAAATATTAATATTTTAATTATTCCCCCTAACACTGTCATACTACCTTATGAAAAACTTTTTGTGGCAACTAAAGTTATCAGCAATGTTATAATATTTTTATATTCTTAATGAGATTGTACAATGAAACAATTGTTAATCATTTTGCGTGGTGATATTTATGATTAATGAGTTATCATATGCCTATCACTTATTATACCCGTCTATTACGATTTTAGTCTCATGTGTCGACGAAAAAGGAAATCCTAATCTTATTACAGTTGCTTGGTCAACTCCATTATCCTTTAGTCCACCATTGTTGGGAATATCGATAGGTTACAAAAGATATAGCTACAAACTTATTTCTAAAACAAAAGAATTTGTTATTTGTGTCCCTACAATTGAATTATGCGAAAAGGTATTTGGAATAGGTACTGTCTCTGGCAGAGATATAAATAAATTTGAGCATTTTGGTCTTACTCCAATGAAAGCAAAGATTGTTAAACCTCCTCTAGTTAAGGAATGCATAGCCAATATAGAATGCAAGGTGGAAAAAGAAATTCCGGTTGGTGATCATGCATTTTTTATTGGTCGTGTAGTTGCAATTCATTATGATAACAAGTACTATGAGCCTCATAAGCTAACTCCAATACTTTCTACTATTAAACCGCTTTTACATGTTGGAGGAAGTACTTTCTGTACGATTGATGAAAAATCAAAGGTTGAAGCAGTAAAATACTAAATACCCTTTTCACTATTTGGCTAAAAAACACTATTTTTATATTTTCTCTTTACTTAATTTCTTTACGTTATATATAGATTTAAAAATGGAGGTTCTGAATATGTCTTTGCAACCAACAGAAGATGTTATAATTTTTACTGACAAGTTAGCAGACGTTTATGGCGATTTTTTAGAAATTGTTGATATCGGAGATTGTTATAGAGGCGTTATAAGAGGGGATATACCAACCAAATTTGGCAAATTTAAATGGGCTATAGTTATTCATAAATTAGGTAAGTTTGTGAAAGTCCAATTACTTGATGAGGAAGAGAAAATTTTGTTCGAAGATGAGCTTAAAGAATTTCAAGAGATTGATAAGGATGAGTTAGAGGAACGGATAGACTTGATTATTGAGAAATTCTTACTTAAAGCTAAGGAAATGAGAACGAGGTAGAACTGTTTAATATTAAGATTTGAAAGTTTCATATCATTTCAAGCAGGTATACAGATTTCCAAAAATCAGGGACTTCACTTAATAGAACCATAATTCGTTTTATGAAGGAGACATCCTCCCTACAAATTTCAGCTAGATCTGGAGGCCAGATTGCCATTACCTTATATTCATTTCCAGCAATCGCTGCTATAAGAATTGCAGATCTTCTCATGTCTTTTGTAACTGCTAAGATTAAAGAGAACTGATAATTTGTCATATCCGTGCCATCTGGAGCAATAACTCTTTTTACATTAGGGAAGGTCCCATAATGAGGTTGTGTTTCAATTTGCCGTCTAAAAGAATCCATATAATCCCTAGTTAGAATTAATTGTTGGTTTATGAGTTCGTCTACGTCATCCATTTCCAGGGTAATTCCTTCAGTTTTGTCTGGATCTATTCCTCGGATATTAACTTTCCATTTGCCCACAGATTTTCACCAAGACTCGGGTTCTTGATGAATAGTCGTAATCTAAATTTAAAAATTTGTTCATGATCTTGAATCGTGATATTTTCTTACAGCGATTTCGTAATAATGTCAAACTGATCAGCGTATAAGAATAACAAAATGGAATAACAAACCTTATTTTTCTTTTTTTCTTCATTTTTAATAGAGATTGGTGATTCAAATGAAACTATCTGAAATATTTAACAATTTTAGCAAATTTCTTTCAAAACCGTACGTTAAGGAAGCCTTATTGTATGATAAACTTGAAAATAAAGTCGTCAGATGTAATGTTTGCGCCAGAAGATGCACAATTCCACCAGGAAAATATGGTATGTGCAAGGTTAGATATAACTATAATGGGAAATTATATGTCATAACTTATGGGAATATAAGCTCTGTAGCTCCCGATCCCATTGAGAAAAAGCCATTATTTCATTTTTGGCCTGGGAGCAATGTACTCACTTTTGGGTCGTGGTCTTGCAATTTTATTTGTGTTTGGTGTCAGAATTATGAAATCAGCCAAAATATTCTCTTAGACTATGGTCGGTATATTTCACCAGATGAAGCAATACATCTTGCGGAACATTACAACTGTAAAGGTGTTGCATTTTCATATAATGAGCCCTTGGTCAGTATGTTTGAATTCTCATTAGATGTTATGAAAAAAGCAAAAGAACGAGGACTTTATACAGTATATGTAACAAACGGCTTCTTTACTGAGCAATCACTAAAAATGTTAAGAGAAA
>JBECUL010000073.1:0-9347 GCA_040225955.1 Candidatus Asgardarchaeum abyssi
GCCGAGTGGAATGCCCATCCGAGGGCGAATCCAATCAAATACGCAACTATGGTTGTGTATTCTATTTCTATCATTTTATTTATCACCGACAAAAAGGAGTGCGGCGGAAAAAATAATTTTTTCGCAGCCAATACGGATTTTTCACCTAATTAATGCGGAAGTACTGTGAATTCCTAAATTTTTAAATAAAAATTCACCTATAAATTGCTTAAACTCTTTAAAACTGATATGTAATGTCGAAATATTTTTCTCCCAAATCAGATAAGTATTAAATCTCTCAGCAATCTTCTTGAAAAGTCTTTGTTTTTCATCTTGAGGCACACTTAAGTTAATTACATTTAATATCAGCCTAAAAAGCTCCGATGATACCATGATCCACTCGTTTTTCTCTCTGTAGTAGTTGATTCCTAACTCAATGAATTTCCTCAGTAACTTATTAAGTGCAATTTCTTCTCTTTTTGATAATTTCTTTAAAATATCTAAATATTCCAATGGAACACGAACGCTAAGGGTAACTGTCTTTTTGCTCATTGAAATGCCCTCAAATAAAATCCAGGGTTTCTCATTTTTTATATAGCTCAGCAAACTTCCTTTATTTATTGGTAATCATAAAACCTTTTTACCAAAATCATTCTTTTCAGACAATTTAATGAGAAAGATTAAAGATCATTATCACCAACTATATACAATTTTTCATGACATATATGAGAACCATCAGATATTAATTGATAATAGTGTTATAAATTAAAAATGATAAAGAAAAGAGATACCAGTTTTTGGCGGGTAATTTGTTAATTTTATTTATGAGATAAAGAACGATGTAAGACATTAAAAGTCATATCTCATTACATAACTAAGATTAATTTTCATGTAGCGCTAATGTTGATTTATAAAAAGTGATTATCCTCTTATTAAATAGTCAATAGGCCTATAAAATATCCTTTATAAAAATATATGGCACTCGATTAAAAGTTAGTGAATTATCCTTAAATTGAGTTTTTTGTTCAATAATCTTTAAATATTCTTCTGCGTCAATTAATAATGTGCTTGTGTGGGGCATGTGCTGGAAAGTAGTGGGACGATGCTATAAACCTTGCGGATGCAGATGACTCCCGCTACTTTTCCACTAACTCTTTTTCAAGTGCCTAATAAAATAAATAACATAATGTTTATATGTTTTCAGATAAGTATCTTTACATGTTATAATTATATAGCATTATAATTATGAATTAATCTTACTTTTATTCAAGCTTTGTTCAGCTCCCCTCAAGGAGTGTGAATAACATGGATGATATTTATAATAATGAGGGCGCCACCCCCCCCCCCCCCACCCACAAACACGTTTTCCAATACCTGATGAAATTATAGACTTTTTTAATGTTGATGGAAACACAGCCTTAGTTATGAAGGGAGAACCTGGAACTGGAAAAACGATTTTTAGTTTACAATACATTGCTAGTCAGATCAGGAAAAAACGTGGAATATATTTTTCAACAAGGGTTAATATAAATTCACTTTATAGCCAATTCCCTTGGATTAAAGGAAGTATTCATCCTGAAAATATTATTGATGCAACTCAAAATGTACTGCCAGAGAGAATGGGAATATCGCAATTAATAAGGTTTTCATCATTGCCAGAATTTCTTAAAGGACTTTACATGATCGTTGAACAAACTCCTCATCAAGAAGTTAATATTGTAGTGGATAGTATTGATGCAATAGCTTCTTCTGTAGGGTTACTTATAGAGGATGTTGCTACTAAGCTCATCAATGCGATACAAGAAATGAATGTTAAAGCTCTTATCATAACTGAAAGAACAGAAAAATCGATTTTGGATTACATTTGTGATGGAGTTATAGTTCTTAAGAAGAAAATTATTGACGAAAGAATCTTCAGAGAGTTAGTTATAGAGAAACTTAGAGGCGTTGAAATAAAGAATGCGATCTACTACTTCACATTACATGAAGGCAGATTTAAGCATTTTAAAGAGTTCTCACCACTGAAAATAAGCAAGCGTCATTATGAACCGCATCCCGTAATCAAAGATGGAAAGGGAACTAAAATTTTTGAAAAACACATGTTCAGCACGGGAAACCAGCAATTAGATTCTTTGTTGGGAGGTTTTAAAAGAGGTAGCTTTGTACTTATTGAAATTTCAGAGGGCGTCCCCTTTGAGTTTATCATAAATATTACAGCACCAGTTATAGAAAACTTTATACTTCAGGATAGAGGAGTAATTATGATCCCTCCTGGAGATATTAACCAGTCTTACCTAATTAATTTTTACTCCAGCACAATAAGTAGAGATAATCTTAAAAAATCTTATAGAACTATTACTACATGTCCCTTAGCAACATTAACCAGTCATCCATATTTCTGTGAAAACATTGAAAAATGCTCAAAAAATATTATTTCTAGTAAAGATATTCACATAGAATCTCTTCCATGTTTAAACACCATGGAGACTCCATTAAAAAGTCTTTTTAAGGTTATAAACAGAGTTGTAGGTGATTTTAGAAAAAATTTGAATAAAGAATATTTATTGTTTGTTTCTTTTGAGAGATTAGAAGCAGACCTTGGCCCTGAGGCTGCAGAAAAAGCTGCAATGGAACTTATTGCTAGAGTGAGGAGTGAAGATTGTCTTTGCGTCGGAATCACATTTCCAGCCATAAAGATTAATCCTAAGCTAAAATATACAGCAGACTATTTTTTCAAAGTTTTTAGTAGGGAGGATGTACTTTTTATTTATAGTATCCATCCAGCATCAAAAATTTATAATGTTAATATTGACTATTCACAGCCTCATCCGAGATTATATCTAACACCTATAACGTAAATGATGTGAACTAAAAATATTATTTTATGGCGGGTAATTATTAATTTATATGGGATAAAGGATGCTGTAAGAAACTCTGGCATGAAAATCAATCTTAGCCATAATAAGATATAACTTTTAGTGCTCATGCTGATTTAGAGAAAGCGACTATCTTCTTGTTAAATGGTCATTAGGTCTATGAAATACTCTTTATATAAAAATATATTATAATAAAAACACAAAGTTTAATAGTATGGAAAACATACATATATTAAGCAGTGAGCAAACAAGACGAAAGGCTAAGCTTTTGTGGTCTTGGTCTAATAATGGGTTGAATACCATGTAATCTCGGTCTGGAAACAGGCTGAGGTTATGTGGTTTCGATCTAAAGTTGGGTCGAGGCTAACAAGTTAAGCCTGTTAAATTGTTTGCTCACTGCTTTTATTCTCATTCTTAGTTTTACGAGTTAGTTTATATTCTTCAAAAACGTACTTTAACCTTTCATTAGGAAAAGAAGAGAAAAAACAAGCTTTCTTTTTGCGAATAACCATTTTACAGATAGGATCATCAAGAATTGATACTCACTTTCCTCCATGAAAACTCACAACAACGGACAGACCCCTTAAGCTCGGGATTAATCACTTCGACTGCAGAGTTCACAAAGTCTATATGGATAAGTTTACACTTCCACCCTTTTGTCATATTTAGCTGGCTCATAGCGTTCCAGTACGAACCATCATAAATTACCCTTGAGCGTTATCAGCATTCTAAAATTATGCATCAAAAGAGACTATCAACTTAAATGTTTTATCTATGCAATTTTTATTTACCAGAATATTTTTAAATTCCTGGTAAAAAATTTTATTCAGACAATATTGTTAAGTAAGGTGTTATATGTGCTACCATCTACAGTTATTGTAAAAATCGGGAAAAAAAGGGCCGTTTATATCCCTAAAAAGATATTAAAAGAAATAGGTGCTGATGAGGGTGATTTCCTCCGAATAAGAGTTGAGCGTGGAAAAATAATCATGGAACCAATTCAAAACCCGTTCAAACTAGCAATAAATAGTAAAAAGTGGATTGCAACTACGATAGACGAAATTGAGATGATTTCTGAGGAGGAGCAAGAGTTATATGGTTAAAGTTTTACTTGACACAAGTTTTCTTCTTCCAATTGTAGGAATTCGGATTAAAGATATCAAAGATAAGGACTTACGAATCTTAGAAAAGTTATCATATGAGAAAAAAGTTACTTTTTACGTATCTGAGATCATCTGGGTTGAGTTTGTAGGGATTATTCATAAATTGATTAGAAAGACTTCAAAAAATAATCGAGATGACATAATAAATACAATATCCATAGGACTATCTTCTCTGAAGCAAAGTGGTTATATCAATTGGATAAATATTAGCCGCCGAGAGATAGAATATGCGCTTCTATTAAAGGAAAAAGGCCATAAAGATGTCATAGATAATCTCTTGTATTCAATTGCACTTTTAAGAGGAATGTACTTTTTATCAATTGACACGAAATTTATTAATTTTCTAAAGGCAAATAATTTTAAAACTAATATGTTTATCACTCCAGAAGAATTGCTTAGGCTTAGTGAAAATATGTAAATCCATCTAAACCGTAACGGTTTCAAAGACAAATAACAAATAAAGAATGATAAGTAGTATATTTATCATTATAATGCGTGTATATAATATAATTAAATAACTACATTTACTCGAAATGGAAAGAACGCTCCTTGCAACTTATTAAGAAACTTGTGTGAAACTTGGCAAATAAAACTTTTAAATGCACTTACATTATTCATCATATATATCAAACTCTTCACATGGTGAAAAATATGGCTCGATTTATAGTTGAATTCACAATAATTCCTCTAGGAACTTGCGGTACAAGTGCTAGTGATCTAATAGCAAAAGTAGTTAAGCTCGTTAGGGATTCAGGCGTGAATTTCCAGGTTACACCAATGTCAACAATCATAGAATCCGATGATCTGATGAAACTCTTTGAAATCATCAAAAACTCCCATGAGTTACTTAATAATTTGGGTATAAAACGCATTATAACAACAATCTTGATTGATGACAGAACAGATGTTAAAAGAACTATGGCGGATAAGGTAAGAAAAATTGAAGAAAAAATATCTAGCTAATCTCCTCATAACACTTTTTGATGTATTTTCCAAGAGCACGACATAACATGTTATCATTTTCTAGCTCTGTTTTTTCAAATAAAAAGCATAGTTTGGTGATTCGCGAAATCCATAAATCTTTCCTTTTTCACAGATTTCTATGATTCGCCTCCTTAAGCTTTCATCCTTGGTCAAAGATAAGAGGTAATATGCAAAATCTTCAATAGTTGGGTCCAATAGACCATCATCTAATTTCTTAACTTCAACTATTCTGAATCCCTTAAACCTCTTAATCTTACTCAGAAATGTTTCTAATCTCATCTCTTCAAATTCTCCAGTTATTTGGTAATATATCTCCTCGAGCTCAAGTGTTAGCCTTCTCGGAATATCTTTCTTTCCCTCATTAAAACCCTCAACTATTACTAAAATCCCATTCGGTACTAAAACACGGTGCACTTCCTCTAATATGATGTACAGTTCTTTCTCATCAACAGCGGAAAGAGTATAATGAGATAAGGCTATGTCGAAATAATTATCCTTAATAAAAGTCATATCTGTTAGGTCCGCTTTCATGAAAATTATGTCATCAATTTTCTCACCTATGACGTTTCTCACTCGATTTAAAGAAAGCGGATCTTTATCAACTGTGATTATTATGGACTCTTTTGCATGGTCCACTAAAAATTTGCAAGCAAAACCTTGGCCAGTACCCATATCTAAAATTCTTTTTCTTTCCAGAGGGATATGTAAAAATACTTTTTCCAGAAGCTTTTCTTCTTCCTCAAGCCTCTTAAACGCTCTTTCTAACTTCTTTATATCATCTTCAGTTAGATGAGATTTTGCAAGAATATTATAAAAACTCTCAACCATGAAAACTACACCACTATTATTTATCAGCAAAAACTATAACATTATTATTTTTTATTTAATTACTAAAGACTTTTAATTATCGCTATCTATTAAAAAGCAGACTTTTTAACATTTTAGTTATTCTCTATTTTTTCCTTCAATTTCACTTACTGTAACTGCCGCCCATCTCCTGCTGTTTACTGCTGGCTTAAACGGATTTTGAATAGGCTCTATAATTATTTTTCCGTCCTCGACTTTAATTCTAAGAAAGTCCTCTTCTCCCACTCCTATCTTCTCTAGGACCTTTTTGGGTATGTAAACAGTATGCTTCTTCTTTATTTTCACGATAACTGTAAATGACTGCATGACTTTCCCCCTGTGGTCTCTGGTGGAAGGTCCTTAATAACTGTGAGAAAAATAAGCCCCTAATAACATATTTAAATCTTTCTCCGAAGCACTCACACAATTTTTCGTTACTAAGTTCATTTAACCTATCAGATTCTAAAAATAATTTAAGATTATTCATCTTTCTCCCTAAAGTAGGTAGTAGATAGAAATATTGACGAAATCTTAAGAATAATAGACGCTCTCCAAACAGCGGAAAGGCATAACGTCTTCACAACAGCAAATTGGAAACCCAGAGATGATGTTCTACTTTTATCTCTTTATGTTAGGGGGTAATAATAGGAAAAAATAAAAATTTTCCCCCTAACACTTAATAGAAAAGAAAAGTTAATATTTTAATGTCAGAGTAATTTCGTAGGGACTGTGTCATGTCGCTCAGGAGGAGTATAACATTACACGAAGATTCGATTTTTCAAATATCAATATTTTTAAACGGGAAGACTGGTAAGGAGTATTTTGGAGAAATTATTAAAATTAAGCTTAGTAGCCACTTAAAAAATAAACTTGTTGAAATGATTAAACAACAACCTAAAGTTGATAATCTTCTGGCAAATATGAGATTTTTCAATGATGATATTATTATTTTTGAAAACGTGCCTCTAGATTATGATTTGATGCTAGAGACATTTAAGACAGATAATAATAGAACCATAAACCCTGATAAAATACATCTATTAATGTTAATCATCAACGGTATAAAAAAGCTACATAAAATTAAAGTCTATCATTGTGACATAAGACCAGAAAATATATTTGTTAATACTAACAAGAAGCAGATTATTTTTATTAATCACAAAATCAAAGACACGCTACTTGAAGCAATTGATATTAACATTTTAAACGACATCCGATTTCTAAATTATCTAGCGCCAGAGCAAATCAACAGAGAACTATTTAGAGGTAACAAGCAATTGATTGATATTTATCAACTCGGCGTATTGATGTATGAGTATCTAACAGGAACGTTACCATTTTCATATAAAAGAATTATCGATGTAATATCAGGGATTCTCACGAAGCAACCTATCCAACCTATTGAAATAAATCCAATTATTCCTAAGGCATTAAATGATATAATAATGAAATGCCTTTCAAAAGACCCTGAAAAAAGACCATCTCTCGATAGTATTATAAGTGTAATTAAGAATATCAGTGGCGAGCTAAATACATTACTCATTTTGAAAAATAATTTCAAAGATATATATAAAATGATTTTAATGGGAGATTATCCCGAAGTAAGAAAGAAGTTAGAGTCAATTATTAGTAAGGAGAAGGGTATCGAAAGCTGTTTTGCGAAATACCTAATGGGATTTATGTTTTCATTGCAAAAAAAGAACACACACGCTCAAAGAGCATTTATGGAAGCTATAGATATAAGTTATTTCGGAGTAACTACAGCTATGAAAGAATTTTTAATTGAAAATAGGGATACCCTCATGAACCTAGGTCTATCATTCTACAGAAAACAATACTTTAAGGATAGTGAGAAAATTTTCAAACTCATTTTAGATGAATACCCCTCATACTTACCAGCTCTCAGATATCTAGCACTATCCCAAGCAAAACAGGGTAAATATGAAGATGCTATTATTAACCTAGAGAAGATAATTTCGCTTGATCCAAAATATGGTAAAGCTTATGTGGATCTCGCAAAAATATACATTCAAAAGGGGGATATAGACGAGGCAATCAAGTGTTTAGAAAATGCTCTATCTGTTGATGATAAATTATTTGCAGCATGGTCTTATCTAGGCGAACTATATATGAAAAAGGAAAACTACCAGAAGGCCATAATATGTTTACAAAACGCATTGCTCGAACAGCAAAATTCCTCTTTGACTTATAGATTACTAGGTGAAGCATATTATAAATCTGGAAATTTAGAAAAAGCAGTTTATATGCTGGAAAAGGCTTTAAACTTAAATGAAAAGGACACAATTGCTATGGAATATCTCGGTGACATATACTTTTATAAGAGAGATTACAAGCAAGCACTGAAGTTTTATAAAAAGATAATTGACACGGGAGTTATGTCATATAGGGTTTTTCGCAAGATAGGTGTCATCGAGTACAATTTAAAGAACTATGAAAAAGCACTTGAATACTTTAATAATGCAAGAAAAATAAGGTCCAACTACAAAATTTTGATAAGCATCGCAAGAACTTACTATGCGATGAAAAAATATAGCGATGCACTTATATATTTAGAGATGGCTGAGAAGGACAATCCAAACAGCTACTTAGTTAAGAGATATAAAGCAATGGTTTTACCCAAATTGAATAGAGTTTCCGAATCTATAAAACTCATAAATTCGATTTTGAAAAAATACCCTGATGACTACGAAATTCTATTAATTAAAGGCATTATAGAAAGACGATATCTACAAAAGTATAAAGAGTCTATAAAAACACTATCGAGTGTCTTAAAGAACAATCCTAATAATTTGAAAGCCAAATTTGAACTTGCTTTATCATACTACTTCTCAAAAGAATACAAGAACGCTATAAATGTTCTAAATGATATTCTTACAACGCAAGATAACCCAAATGCCTATAGACTTTTTGGTCTCATATACTATAAACAATGCAAGTTTGATAAAGCTCTTGAGTACTTTAAAAAAGGACTAGAACTCTACCAGAAGAAAGGCATGAGCAATAAAGCATATATTACAAAATACAGTATCGCAATAACATTGTTCAAAATGAAAAGATACAAGGATGCACTAAATATTGTAAATAGCATGCTTAATGAGAAAAAAACATTTAAAACTCTAATTCTGGGTGTGAATATCTTAATCAAACTCAAAAAATACAATGACGCTTTGAGTATGATAGAACAAGCTTATGAACTTAAGCCAAAATCGGTAATAGCCACTTATCTTAAGGGAAAAATATTATACAAGTTAGGAAAATATAATGATGCTATAGCTTGTTTGCTGCCTGCTACGGCCGCTAAGATCGATGTAGCGAAAGATGAAATTTTTATGCTTTTGGCAAATATATATCAAAACCTTAACGATTACGAGAATGCTATATTATATCTGAAGAAATATCTAGAAAAGAAACCACGTGAGAATACTATAAAATATAGAATAGCAAAATTACTACTTAATTTAGACCACTATGAAGACGC
>JBECUL010000074.1:0-9344 GCA_040225955.1 Candidatus Asgardarchaeum abyssi
TAACTTTGTGTTTTTGGGGCATACTCTACTCATCATCGTACCCCCTTTTTAAATCACCCATTCTCGGATGTTACCTTGAAAATAACAATATTATTATAAGTTACTTAGTTTCTATATTTCTTACTGTGGGTTCCAAAAAATATTCATGTGAGTGAGGAATATGAAAAAATCAAAACGTTTAGCTGTCATAGATGTTGATAAATGTGTTGGATGTTTAAGCTGTGTTTTTGCTTGCACAAGACGCTATTCCATTCCAGGACTTACTAAATCAGCTATAGAAATAAAATCAGCCGGAGGAATAGAAAGGGGGTTCGTTGTTGTGGTTTGTAGAGCTTGCCCAGATCCACCATGTGCAAAAGTTTGTCCAACTAATGCTCTTGTAAAGAGACAAGGCGGGGGAGTAATTCTTAACCAAAATAAATGTATAGGATGTGGGCTCTGTGTTGACGCTTGTCCGATTGGTGCAGTATTCTGGGATGATGAATTAAATAAGCCAGTAATTTGTATTCATTGTGGATATTGTGTTGATTTTTGTCCACATGGTGTTCTTGCTTTGGAGGAGGTTGAAATTACATGACAATCACTGATAACTTGTTATTTCAGGTACTCTATATAGATCTAAATAAGTTCAAATATTGGGTAGAAAGTAAACCAGAATTATTTGAGGAATATATAGGGGGCACAGGCGTAGCTATCCAATTATTGACTGAGGAATGTCCAAAGAACGCCGATCCACTTGGGCCAGAGAATGTTATTGTTTTTGCGATAGGACCATTAACTGTTGTTTACCCTCTTGCATCAAAAACCGTCGCTCTATTTAAATCACCACTTACTGGGAACTTAGGGGAAAGTCATGCTGGTGGCAGGAGTGCTATGGCAATAAGGATGGCGGGTTATGGCGCTATTGTTATAAAAGGTGCTAGTGAAATACCAATAATTCTGGATATTAGAAGAGATAAAGTTGAATTTCATGATGCATCAGCTCTTTGGGGTATGCATAGCACATATACTGTTGGAAGAATTGTTAGAGAGAAATTTGGAATTCCCGGGTTTAGAACTATTATGAGAATAGGACGAGCTGGGGAGAAATTAATAAGATATGCATCTGTAGTCACGGAAACATATAGACATTTTGGTAGATTGGGATTGGGCGCTGTTCTTGGGAGTAAAAAGATTAAAGCAATAATTATTACTGGAAAACGTAATATAAATATAGCAAACCCAAAGGAGTATAGAGAACTCTATGCAGAAATTTATAATGCAGCTGTTAAATCTCCAGTTATGAAAAAATATCACGACCTAGGCACACCAGCAAATGTGATACCTCTTAATGAAATAAAAGCATTGCCTACACGAAATTTAACTTCTTCATATTTTGAAGGTGCAGAGACTATATCTGGAGAATACTTAGCCGAGCATTTTCTAGGGCGAAGAGTTGCCTGTGCTCATTGCCCAGTTGGATGCATTCACCTTGCTGCCTTAAGAGAACCGTATGAAGATGAACCATATTTCTATAAGACTAAAATGATTTCTTACGATTATGAATTAATATATTCTCTTGGTTCAATGCTTGGCATTTCAAACTCTCAAGGATTACTCAAGCTGATCGATGAAATAGAAACTGAGGGGCTTGACGCTATGAGCACAGGAGTTGTATTAGCATGGGCCACAGAAGCGTATCATAAAGGTCTAATTTCTGAGAATGAAACAATGGGCTTAAAATTAACTTGGGGTGACTATAAGACATATATAAAAGCAATTAAATATCTTATAAGACAACCCAATGAATTTTATAAAACGTTGGCATTAGGTTCTGAAGCAGCAGCTAAGAAATATGGCGGTTTGGACTTTGCACTCTCTTTTGGAGGAAATGAAATGCCTGGATACCACACAGGCCCAGCTGCACATATAGGGCATTTATTAGGTTCCAGACACAGTCACCTTGATATGGGAGGATATAGTCTTGACCAAAAGTTGCTTAAAACTGGAGAACAACTACCCCCAGAAGAGATAGCTAAACGACTTCTCTCTGAAGAAGAATGGAGGCAGATTCTTTCCAGTCTTGTGGTTTGCTTTTTTGCTAGGGGAATATACACACCTGAAATTACTGCTAAAACATTAAAGACTTTTGGGTACAATTTAACTGAAGAGGATCTTAAAGAGATTGGCAGGAAAATACATAGAGAGAAATACAAATTTAAGATTCGGGAAGGTTTTGATCCTCATAAATTAAGAATTCCTGAGAGAATATTTGAAACTCCGACCTCACATGGTAAGATAGATAAGAAAATGTTTTTAGAGATAGTGGAACATATATTAAAACTAATTAATATATAGCAAGAGTACTGTCGCATTTTACTCTTTACATGAGCATGCTTACTAATGTATGAGAAATTCATAATATTACATAAAAGTATATAAATACTTATTAAACAATATATTCTAAGGTGATTCTGTTTTCTAGAGCATGGGGGTTAATCCTTGACAATTCATGTAAATTGTGTTATAGGCTCAATAGAGTACTCAGATGATAATGTTAACGTGAATTTTATTTCAAATTCAGGAGTCAGCGAAGAGCAATTAAATCAGATAAGGGAAACTATTTTATTTCCATTTCAAAAAAAATCTTCAAAAGATACGTCAGAATCTTTTATCGTCTATAAGACGATATTTAATGATACAAATATTTACTATATTGCTAAAATAAAAGAAGCAAAAGATAATTTAAGAGACTTCCAAGTAATAATAATTGATGAGGCTGCATTTGCGTTAATTCACTATGACCCTTATTTCTTACAGAAACTTTTCACTTTTGATACTAAAAAGGGAGAAAGCCCACTTGATATAAGTAATATTATAAGTGATGCACAATCCTTCAACGTACCAGATTCTATGGGGGATATGCCACGAGCTTTTCTAAATGCAATACAGTCGTTAGTCCCACCTGATGTAGACTATATTAAGGTATTAAAAGTTATAATTGATGTACTATTTAGAAAATCAAACTTCTTGCTGGCAACGCCAAAATCTCAATTAATTCATAATTTAATACGTGGTATAGTCTATCTGATGCCAAGGCAACTTAGAAAAGATTATTCTTTCATATTAGGATTGCCTATTGAAGGAAATGGCTTGCTGAGAGTATTAATTTCATTTGAACCTCTAAACTTTAATGATTTTGACAAGTTAATAGAGAATGCCCACTCAATAGTCTTTTCCGATTTTACGGAGATACCAGAAGAAAAAATATCTCCTATAACTAGCTTTGTAACTGAGATGTTTCCAAAGTTACCGTCTACGCTCTTTGCCCGTGCTAAAAAACTTGAAGAGGTTCTTGATGTTGCTGGTAGAATAGAGTACGATTTCTCACTATTACAAAAATATGTAATGCGCGTGAAATACTTAGATGAGGTAGGTAAGGCCTTATCAGATTCAAAATATGATCTGGCAATAGATCTATACTATAAAGTTCTAGAATTAGATAAAGATTTAGGAATCGACTATGCAAAATCAACAATAGATGGTCTTAGGCATCTATTAGAATATATCGAAGATGATAATTTAAAAAAGAATACATTACTTCACACACTGGAAATATTACGCCCTATCCCTGAGTTTGCCGATGTCGCAATGGACATCCTTGAGACAGGAATAAAAACGATAACAATGGATGAAATAAAGGCCATTTTTATAACATCTTTCATGGATAGAGTTCGTGATAATACTTACCTTATTATAAGTACATTTGAGCTCATGTTAACGTATTTAGAAGAAAAGCTAAGCATAGTTGTTGCATCTCACACTTTTGGCTATCTCAATGAGTATTTACTTAACCTTATTAGGCGTGATAAGACATATGAAAATGTTTTAAATGAACTATGGAGTATTTATATAACATATTTCGTAAGAAGAAGTCTTGTCGGCGCGTTAACTGACAGTTTTAAAGCACTTCTTATAAATAAGATAATTAGTAACATTCGGAATCCTCAAGTTGCAGCAGCATTTGAGCATGTAATGCGAAATGTAGTCTCTCTAATGAATGAAATTTTTGAAAGAGAAAGAGCCAGCGACGATTTGAGAAACTCAGTTTTTACGGTGGTGGGTAAGAGCTTTGCCCAAATAGGATCTGAGTATATAACTCGTAATAGAGATTATCTCTTGGGACTGCCCTTCTATGTTGATGGGTTAAGTTATCTAACTACGTACGAGGATGTAGCTGAGATAACAGAAGATTTGATTAATCGCATATCAGCTGATGAACTAATTAGAATAAAACCGATTCGGCTCGTTTATGAGAGCCTTACTAAAATTTTTGACTATCTTAAAAAATTTAACCTCAAGGATATCGGTGTAAAACTTTTAGATATCACAGAAACCGTGATGCTAAGAAGTGGAGTTTTAGATAATGAACTGTATGTTAAAATTGTTGATTGGTATATATTAACAAAGTCTAAAGATGATTTCAGAAAATTCTTAGAAAGAACTGTCAATCTCATTAAAAGAACCGATATTCATGCAGGAGCAGAACTCTTTGCCAATGTAATAATTTTCTTATCTGCGAATAACCTTAATGATCTCGCCTTAGAAGTTGTTAATTATTCTTTCAAATTCCTTCCAACAAAGGAGCTTCATCTAGTATATAAGCTTCCAAGGAATTACGCTGCAGATAATATTGAAAAGTACCGTGATTTATTCTTACTCCTTTTGTCTGAGCTTGAAAAGGAGATTGAAAAACGATTATCCTCCGAACCTTTAAGTGTAGAGGATAAAATTATTCTGTATAATGATCTATATGAGGCTTATCACGATTTAGAGATCAAAGATAAGGAAAAATACTATTCAGATCAGATACGTGAATTGGTTTTATCAGCACCACTTAATTTTACGCCAGAGAATATAGAGACCTTAAAGGTAATCATAGAAAGAACACTAACAACTAAGGAATATTTAAGAGAATATGTAGCTCGAAAGATTAATTACTTAAAATCTCTTATTGAAAGCTCTAGTTTGGAGTCCAGAAGAAAATATGGAGAAGCCATGGTCCAAATAACAGCGATTATCCCACGTATCGAGGACATCCTCGAAGAGGAGTCATTTTCATCTATTAAAAATGTAGTTGATGTTCTTATTTATGTTGCAAATAAAATCGAATCTTATGATAAATCTCTAGGAGTAACAGCGTACGATGCATTATTGAGATTCCTTGCATTACAGATAAGACATGGAGCCGTGGTGTGGAACTATTTCAAAAACGTTGCTCAAAAAAGATTTAAAGCCCAGCCTGATTTGACAAGGCACATTCAATATCTTAAAATGCTTGTAGATTCTATAAGTACTTATGAAGTAAGAGACGTGGCAATAAAAGATGTTTTGAAATACTGCGAGAAAATAATTAAGGAATGCATGAAAAAGAAAGATGTGCTCTTAGCAGCATCTCTAGCCCGATCTATAATATTTAGTAGTATACTGACTGAGTATCTCATGGAAAAACCGAATAAGAATTATTGTGTTCTAATGTTGAGATTGCTAGACACATATCCAGGAGAAGCATTAAGAATACTTTTAGCCTCACCTCTCATGAAAGCATATGCTCAAAGATTTTCAGATTTCAGAAGAGCACTTGAGAGAAGATTAATTCTACTTAGGAAAACATTCATTTATAGAGATCAAGTAGTAAGATTAATGACAGAGTATAATCTTCGAACTACCTTTTAGCAAAAATTCTTATTCTATTTATATCTCCACATTACATCATTATTTAAATATTAGAAGTATGAGGGGCATACCATGTCTTTTGATGAAAAACTTAAGAAATTAGGAATAGAATTGCCTGTCCTTCGAAACCAGTTGCATCATATGTACCAGCACTAACGATTGATAATTTTATCTATGTATCAGGCCAGCTTCCGATTAAAAATGGAAAACTAATCTTTAAGGGAAAATTAGGAAAAGAGTTATCAGTCGAGGATGGTTACAAAGCAGCAGAAATTTGTGCTATAAATATACTTGCTCAACTTAAAGCTAAGCTAGGTACTTTAGATAAAATCGAACAAATAATAAAAGTTGAGGGGTATGTGGCATCCGTTCTTGAGTTTACGGAGCATTCAAAAGTTATTAATGGTGCGTCCGATTTATTTTTAAAAATATTTGGCGAAAAAGGAAAACACACACGTATAGCTGTCGGGATGGCAAGTCTGCCTCTTAATGCTCCAGTAGAAATAAGTTTAGTTGCAAAAATAAAAAGGGAATGATTTATTAACGAATAATACGTTTGGCTTTTATTCGATATTTACAATGTCGATAATATGGGCAAACTTTACATTTATCCTCAACTATGATTACCCTACGCCTTATTTCACCAGCTCTGATTATATTTTCTATCTCCTCTCGCTTATTCAAGAAAATCCTTCGTAGTCTATCGTCGATTAGGACACTAAAAGTTTTTCCAGCAATAGGGTATTCTATTTCTGCATATTCTAATGGACTTTTATTTTGATATTCTAACAGTAAAACATAACCGGTGGCTTTAATTTTGTCTTCAAAAGATGGTGTATTTGGTGCTTCAAATTCAAACTTTTCAATAATAGGAATTCCATCTCGAATGAGAGGAATAATACCAAAAATACCAAGAGCGGGCGACTTTATTTCCACATTCTCCACTACATTTTTCTTAGGAGATATAATTTTGTGTTTTTCTATAATGGATTTAATTGCCTTTAGTAATGCTCTAACATCTGGATTTGAACTATTTTCGACTTCACGCAAAATCTTATAAGCAGATTGTGTTCCAAATCTATGAACAATATAATGAACTTTATGATACACATACTGACGTAAAGTAGCGCTGCTGGATAGCGATGGTTTTATTTTGTCTATATTTTTTAACAACACTATGTATAAGCAAAAGGTAGCGTCTGAGACATCATCAACATTTATTAAAGTGCCGTGTTTACTGCTAATTTCGTATCCTCGCACAATGCACACCTACTTTTTTAGTAAAAAATCACTTTAAAAAACGACAAATAAATTTAAAATTCTTACGATAGATACGTTAATTGATAAATAATAACTTATTGGAGGACTAATTCTGAAAGTTAATCATAGATTAACATACCCTATGCTGAGAAAAATAGCTGAAGAGGAATTTAAAGAGAAAAGGCCCAAGATTGTTGAAATTAGAATGATTAGAAATGCAACATTTCTTAGAAGAAAGGTTAAAACTCTTACAGATTGGTATAAAAAGATTTCAAAGTATATAATGTGCTCCCGATACACTAATGAAATAAGAGTTTATTTTCTAACGCAAACTGGACATATGTTTTCAGCAATCACTTTTAGGGATAACGATATTAAATACGTAGAAATGGAAATCAATAGGAAGACGAAATTAATCTATGCTATAAAAGAAAAAGAAAGAAGAGAACCCACTTTGGAAGAACTTGCTCAGATTCTTTTGGATAGAATAAATAGATTTCTTATTAACTCTTCAAAAAAGACTGGAGCTAAGGGGAATATTAATCTTTGGACTATAAATATAGTTGATGACACAGATGAAAAAATGATAAAAATTGATACAAAACAAAGAAGTATTATAGTAAAGAAAGTTTTATGCAAAGAGCCGCATATTAATTACGTGGCAAGAATAATAAGTTACTTTATTCTATTTCCTGATAATTTCCTTATATATCATGGAAATTTTGTAGAAAAAATAGTGCAAAACATTGTGTATAACGAGTTAAATCCTTCTCAGAAAAAGGAATTCACGACCGCTTTTAATTTGGAAGAAGAGCAGTTGATAATGGAGCAGTTACCACCATTAAAAGAGTTATTTTCACTAATATATTTGATAGAAAAGTATGAGGAATCCAGGTTAAATACCAATGATATAAAAGAAGCTATCAATTTATTAAAAATAACTCATTCACACTACGACTCTTTAGCAAAAATGTATTTACAGTTATTTAATAATGGTAAGGAAGTTGAAAATTTAGTTAAGAGTATAATTATTTTTTTTATCAGTAAGAATTTTAATATGGCCAAGGAGTTGTTAAGAAACTGCTCTCAAAACAAACTTTGTAAGATAGCAAAAGATATCATTGATTATAATATTTCATCGGTCCGTAGGGAATATGACAATTATAGAGCATCATATAAGAATATTAAGAGAATGATAACGGATGCTATAGAGCTTATTAGAAATACTGCATTTTCTGTGGATGTAACTGATATTTCCCTAGAGGAAGAGAAAAGTTGTGTTATTTATCTTACTATAACGAATAAAACTGATCTTCCTCTATACAATGTATCAGTAGTTCTACAAAAGTGGGTTCCACCGAAAAATATAGAGTTTAAGAATTTACATAAAAGGATAGACATGATAGAAAGTAAGAAGGCCGCCATTATTCCTTTTGAAATGACAATCTTCAAAGAACATATAAGTGAGGTAATAATGAAAAGATTGCTTATTTTTGGATTCGATGACAATGGAGATCAATATAGCACCATCAAGGAAAACATAAAGATTAAGATACCCATTCGTGAAAAGAACAACATTAATAAGGCATCTTAGGGATTATTATTTCAATTCTACCGGCAATTCTTCTTTTTGTAATGTGCTCAACGTCAGCTTTAAAGTTCAATTTATAACGGTATGTATACATCTGACCAAAGTATACAACAAATTCTTCATTCGCATCATCTAATAAAGTAATAACATCATATAAAGATAAAGAAGGTATATCGGCAGATATTATTACTGCATCACTAGTTTCGAACGTAATAATATTCGGAATTATTTCAGTAGAGATTGGCTCCCATATAGCAATTTCATCAACAGCATTAATTCCTTTCTCAGATATTAGTATACGAACTAGATGTTTTTTCTTAAAATCGATTTTAGTACCTAAAAGACTATTTATTAGGTCAAGTATTAGATTTTCAGCTATTTCTTCTTTATTCTCTGCAGTAGTCATCTTTAAAATTACATCAAATTGATTTAATACTTGTTCAACAAATCTTCTGACACTAATGGGCTCCTGTTTTTTATCATTCATTTATAGAACCTCAAATATATTATACCTAAAGACTAAAATTAAGAATAATTGCATATCGAGATATTTTTAGTTATAGATAAAATGACAGATAATAACTATAGTTATCAAATTAAAAGATATTACTACATAATAAAAATTTTTAAAAAATATGAAAATATAATATTATTCTTTCTATGAAAAACTTCGTCGCTCTATAACCCGTTCTCGTTACTCCCTTTTATTTTTTATGTCACCTCCAACAGCACCCTCTTACCCAATTCCGCCATATTATTGAACCGCTTCAGCTTACGA
>JBECUL010000075.1:0-9252 GCA_040225955.1 Candidatus Asgardarchaeum abyssi
TCTTTTCAAATATTTATATAAGATAATCGCAGAAATACCGGTGAGATTTTCTTTTGGAATAAGCAACGAGTTGAGAGATGTATCGAAAGGTTATGCAACGTGGGGCGCAGAACACTTGGGATATCGGCCTGTGAAAGAGAATTTAGAACAATTAATTTTCAATATTAAGCGACAAAAAGGATTATTATAAGTTAATACGTAATAAATTATTAGAACTATAACTTTCTTTAGAAGAACCTATAAATAAAGAAAGTTACTTTATTAAAGCTGGGGAAGTGAAAATATGGGTTCATCAATAAAAATCATTAAGGTATACTGTGATCTTTGCAAAAAGGATATCGAAATAGAAATTAGGGAAGATAAAGTCATAAAATACGGCTTTCCCTTAGTTATAACAAATGTTCATGGAGAACCTCCACACACTATTAAATTAATTATTGGAGAGGGATATGAGGTCCTTCGTAAAGATATAATTCCAAAACCTGTAACCTTAAAGACTGTAAAAGCTATAATTATTGGGGATGCAATGGTTGGAAAAACAAGTCTTATAAATCGTTTTGTTGAAAAGACTTTTAATCCAGCATATATTGCAACAATTGGAGTGAGCGTCTCTCTTGAAACATTGTCGGTTGATGAAACACCAGTAAATCTTTTCATCTGGGATATTGCGGGTCAGGAAAGATTTCACCTAATACGACAAGTTTACTATAAAGGAGCCAAGGTGGCGGCTGTTGTTTATGATATAACAAATCCAGAGTCATTTAAAAATATTCTAAAATGGATTGATGAAATGAAAAGATATTCTGGAGATATACCATTCATAATTGTTGGTAATAAGATAGACTTAGAGAATTTTAGGAAAATTTCAAGAGAAGAAGCTGAAGAATTATCTGAGAGACTTGGGGTTCCATATATAGAAACAAGTGCTCTGACGGGACATAATGTTCCAAATTTGTTTTATTCGCTTGCAAAAATGGGTTATAAAGTGGAAGAGGAGTGATTTCTGTTATTCATGTTTAGGTTAATAATAACAGTAAAAATATTCTTGAGATATTGATTTCATGCTAAACGATTTTCATATTCGGTTTTATTGGAATCGAAGTCTTTTTATTCTGTATTTTTATTTTTAAAATGTAAATCACTTCTGGTGACTATCTGATGTTTAAAGCTTGGGTTCCTATAAGAGAAGATGACATTATTGAGTCTATAAAAGTTGTAGAAAGTACCGCTTTTTACATATTAGAGCAATCTTATGAGTCACTTTTTGACCTCTATAAAAATCAACAAAATTTATTGATAGATTTTCTTAGCTATGTTTTCTCTCTTAAGAATCGTCGTGTGCATTTTGCTGCAAGAGGTAGAAGTCTATATCAAGGGGCTCGCACACTAGCTGAAAGAATGATACAACTAGGATATAACGTTATATATCCTAATCTAGAACAATTTATTGTATACGATCCAACAGCAACAATAATAAAAGATGATATTTTGATAGCGTTTAGTACTTCTGGGCAAACTAGAAAAGTTATAAAGAAAGCTCATTTTGCTAGAAAAGTTGGTTGTGATGTGATTGCGATTACTGCCAATAGAGAATCCCCGCTAGCAAAACTCTCTTCCCCCCTCCCACCAATAGTATTTAACCCGTATTTTAAAAGAGATAGGATTTTGGAAAAATATGATCCCACGCCATTTACCCCTCTTGGGACGACTTCTGAATTTATACAGTTAACATTTTCTGAGTCTTTCGCTAGTGGACTAAAAGAAATGCAGTATAATAATATAGACCCTGGTCAAGCATTTAAAGTTATCAAAAATGTAACCACAAAACTTATTGAAAAGGCAAGATCTAATTTGACTGTAACCTTCAGTAAGAGTAAAGAGGCTATAGAATCATTCTTAGCAAATCTTATCTTGAAATATTATAGTCAGCAAACCGTGCATTTTTGTGCTAGAGGAAAGACATTTAATATGGCTGTAGGTCCATTTAAAATGAGATTAGATCAGATACCTAATGCTTTTGTTACCAGCATTTTAGACTTTGATCCTTTGAATCGTCCTGTTAGGAAGGGTCAAGTAACAATTACTGTCAGCGGATCTGGAATGGCTTATTCGATTGCAAAGATAGCTAAGGATCTTGGTAGTATGCTAATAAGTATAACTTCTTATGAAAACAAATTATATGAAATTTCTGACATAGTAATCCTTGTTCCAGGAAGAAAAAAAGTAGTTCTTGATCAAGAAAGTGATTGGGATATTAGACAATGGCTTGGTTGGACCAGTGAATTTGCCCCTGAGGGGACGTCTTTTGAAGTTGCTACTGCAGCTCTTTTTGATGGTATCTTTGCTGGTTTAGCTAATTATATAGGTATAACAGAAGAGCATATGAAAGAAGGACATGCAAATATAGAATAATCTTCACATAATAATCTGAAAAAATAGTAAAAGTAATAAATTAAAATTTTAAATAATGAAAATGAATGATGAGGAATACCACAAATGACAATCGGATGATTATCCCAGCTCTAACTGACTACTCTACTTTTATCCTTGTTTTTTTCTGAGAGGTCCCTTTCTTCAACTTTGGTAAAATAATTTCAAGAACACCGTTCTTATATGTAGATTTTGCCTCGTCTGGTTTTACTTCAGCTGGCAACTCAAGTTTCTTATAATATTGATCAGCTGCTTTAATCTCTAAAGTTCTCGAGGTGCCTTTTATTTCGATCTCATCCTTCTCAACACCTGGTAGTTCAGCAATAACAGTCACTCTTTCATCGTCCTCAATTATGTCAACCAAAGGTTCTCTTAGAGGCCTTATCAATTCCTCCTCTCTTTCTTCTAGGGGCCTAATATGCTTTGGAACATTTCCAAACTCTTGAATTTTTGGTTTTCCATCAGGACCTATCTTAATAGACCAACCCCAAATAAATGGTCCACGAATCTCCATTCCAGAAGGAGTTCTAATTTTTGATGTATATTTTTCAAAGTCTTCAAAACTGAAGTCTCCCATGAGCGTACGCTCTATCTCTTCCATAAATTCTCTCATTTCCTCAAATAGGTCATCAAAAAATCTTCTTCTTTTTTTGTTTTTGTCTCTAAACATTTTTATTTCACCTCTTGCTTATGTTAGCTTTCTTTTTTACATTTTTTAATATTTTGTTTTATTTTAGTATTTCCAAAAAATGGAAAGATTTTTGGGGCGGGTGTCTCGACTTAAACCTATGTTGCGCAAATAGTTAACCCAATAATAAATTTCATCAGGCAAATCCGCCCCAGTCATAGTAACAACAGATGTGCTTATATGCTTTCCTCCATGCTCGACAAACTCGAACTGCCTATACAAGCCGATAAGAAGGCTGAACTCATCGAACGAGCCGTCAAGAATACGGTCTTCTTTGCAGCTGTGGACAATACATCGATTTTTTCAAGCTGCACCGATAGCCGCTAAGGTTGATGGAGACACCGTAATGTACCACTTGGCAAAACTGACCCTTGAGGATGCAGCTCAGCTAGAACACTGTATAGAGAATATAATCATTGATCTTATTCGAAAAAGACGTATTCCACGGCGGCTCTCATTGGCTGTAGACTCCACAGACTATTCATTCTACGGACGTTATCACGGGCCATATGTTATACATACTAAGGATGAATACGTGTATCGGTATATAATGATATCCGTGATTGCACGCAAGGTTGCAATTCCCATACTCATACTGCCCGTATCTCAGATGGATGACATCGATAATCTCTTAGAGCGACTGTTAGAAGCCGTACGCAAGTTCAAAATAAAGGTTGTAGCCCTGTATATGGATCGAGGATTCTACGCGATTATTGTGGTGAGAATTCTCAAGAAATATGGTATTAGGTTCGTTATGGGTGCTTCTAAAACGTGTGGTATGAAGAAGGTTCTTGAAGGAATTCCTAGGGATGGGAAATTTTATACGACATCCTACGTGATGAAGAGTCTTGGAGAGGAGGAAGAGGCCACGCTGTTCATGCGTTGGGGCTAGAGAAAGCGAGAGTAGTTTGTAGTAGTTGGTAGTAGTGTTGGTATCAAGGAGGCGAAGCCGTACTCAAGGCGTTGGGGATCGAAACTGAGTTTCGTCTAATCAAAGAGTCTTGGATTCTAACAACGACCGTGAACTATGTGATACGGTATTTCTTTGTAGTTATCTCGGTGCTGGTATACTTGCTTTATGCGGTCATTAGGCTAGGAGAGATGCCCGAAGTAATTAACGAGATTAAGGAATTTACCGGTGGTATGGTGACGTTATATACGTTTAGGGGAATCATACGATCCAAGTTAGAAGTGATCCAAGATGCGCCTCCATAATTTTTCGGAAGTACTATATTTACAATAACGTTAATTAAGTTTAAAAGTATAAAAAAATAAATCATAAGAATATTTAATGTTAATTCTATCTGGGGCGGGTGTTATGAGAGTTGTATATAGAAAAATACCTTCTGTAGCGTGTCCTTATTGTGGTGCTATTGTTAAAGGCGAAAAAATTAATTATAGTGAATTGAAACAACTATTTAACAAGAAATACTCCCCAATTCCAATACAACTTGAATGCCAAAATGGCCATATGTTTGTTGTGTTTATATATCCAGAAAAAGGGAGAGTGAAAATTTCTGATATCAGCGAATCGATTAAAGTTAAAAGGTGACATTGATGTTACTAGCAGTTCTAGTAATTTCTAATGACGGAACACCTCTAGCAACTATAGGCTCCAAGGATATAAATATAGATTCGACTGTTATAAGTGGGGCTGTTAGTGTAGCAAAGGAGATGATAACTACTTTTACTGGAATTAGAAAAGACCATCTCTCTCTTTCAGATGGCTTAAATAACATAACAATGTTTGAAATAAAAAGCAAGAACTTTATTGTCGTTTTTGTAACAAAAAATCAAGATCCTATAGATAAGATAAAAATATATCACATAAAACGGCTTTTGGAAGTTCATGATCTAAATGAAGCTTTAATTGAAAAAATAGTAAGATTCGCGGCAAAGAGATCAAAAGAATATCGCTTTCTCTCATGGGGTGATATGTGGTGACTATAATTGATGTTCTTTCTTTTTTTTCTGCAGCGTACGTAGCAGTATCCGCGCTCTTTTCATATAGGTATCTTTCTCTTAAACGGCAATACTTTTTTGATGAGCATCATTATAATGGTTTTATCTTTACAATTGTAGGTAATATATTAATGCTAATATCATTTTTCTTTCTTATGTTTGTACAACCTCCTTCTGAAAATACTGTAATTCTTCTGCTTAGTGCTTCTGTATTTTGGCTTCTTGCTAATCTTTTTGGACTGAGACTAGAAAAAAGGATATACCACTTATTTTTAATACTATTTCCATATCTCCTTATCTTCTCATTTGGTAACGCGATCTTCACATTTCCTATTCCAATAAGTTGGTCTCTTGCAATAAATTTAGCTTTTATTATAATAGCCGCTATTGCTGGTACATTGTATATTTTAACTGGATTGAAAGTGAAGAAATTTTCGCTATTATCGCAGGGGATAACTATACTCCTTTTCATAGTGTCTGCAGAACTTATTTTTATTTCAAATGACCTGACACTCATATCGCTTCATATTTTTCTAATGGCTGCCACGTTCTTGTTATCTGGAGTACTCTTTTTAGGAAAAGTTAATTATCTTACGCGGTTTGTATTTCTTCTTATAGGATTTCTAGCTCAAGGATATACCCTATCTTGGGGGTTCTCTATACATCCTATATCAATATATCATTGGTATATGTTTCTGGGAATGGCTGCTAGCCTACCTCTCATCTTTTTTACTTTAGGTTGTTTTATAGAATATCTTTTATTTTAAAAGATAATTTTAAGCCATATTATTGATGGAATTATCTCAGTTCTATCAATGATTTACCTTGCTATAGTCGCCATTTTCTCTTTTATCAGATTTAGTAAGGAATGGTTGTCATTGCAACATTTTGTAGGCGTGTATGTCTCCTTTTTCCTTCTCTTGATACTTTTCTACAATCTAAAAAAAGAAAATTTTTCCATCTTTTCTAAGTTCGATGATACGTCGGCAATATTTTCGATATTGATATTTCTCATAATTTCCTTATTTGCAAGTGTATCAATAACTTCTAATTTAGTTATTAGTAACAATTATGGTATGCTCTTATTACTTTCAATCTATACCATTATATCATTTCTGATACTTTTATTTGGCATTTATCTATTTTTGTTACATAATGAGAAAATGCAGATATTTAGTACTTTATTTTCACTTTTACTGATTCTGTCTTTTATATCTGATATGTTATCAATAATGTCTTTTGCGCTAACTCCTTTCTTAGCAATGCTATCAGGAATTCTTTTTTCAATAGCATGGCTTGCTAAGTTCATTGGAAGAGACGTACATTTCATACTATATAATGTAAAGCATTAATTTATTAAAAAGAAAAACATAAATACAGAATTTATTTCAAAACATGCATAGTTACTCATTACTTAACTAAGAATGGTTGATAGCAATGCAAAAATATGTATACAAGGTAGCTCTTGTTGGATCTACACATGTTGGAAAAACAACTTTGCAGCAAAGGGTTGTAAAAGGGAAATTCTTTGAACATTTAGAAAGGACAGTGGGTGTGACTTTTGAAGCTAAATCATTTATAAAAGATAATAGGCAAATAATTTTACAAATTTGGGATTTTGGTGGGCAACTACAATATGAAAGAATAGCAGAACTGCTTATAAGTGGGAGCAAAGCTGTATTTTATGTTTTTGACTTAACAAGGCCTACAACCTTGATAGAGCTTGATAATATTTGGATACCGCTAGGAAAAAAATTAGGTAGCCCAGATGGGATATACGTTTTAGTAGGAAACAAAGCTGATCTGCCTAAAAGAGTTTTATCCGAGCAAATAAAAAAAGTTGCATCAAAATATAATTTACCATACTATGAGACTAGTGCTAAAACAGGTCAGGGATTGAATGAGCTTTTTGATTATGTTATAAATAAATTAATAACAATAAAGACGAGCCGGGTTTTTGAAGCTAAGTTTTAAGGATGTGGTTTAATGTTAATAATTGTTAAAATAATTTTTTTAATTTTCATAGGTTTATTTGTTGGCTTTATTGGTGGACTTGTAGGACTCGGTGGTGGTTTTCTCTTTGTTCCAATTTTCTATTTCGTACTTGGTCTCGATATAAAACAATGTATAGGTACATCTCTTTTTATAATTCCCTTCCTTTCTATTTCTGCAGCATACTCTCACTTTAAGAAAAGGTTAATTGACTTTAAAACGGCTTTGATCTTTGAGATCAGTACAATTCCCGGTGCAGTTGCAGGTGCGTATCTTACTATAATAATCCCTAATTATTTTCTGAAAGTACTATTTGGTGTAATTTTAAGTTTAGGGGCTTACAAACTTCTAAAAAAAAAGGAAAAAGAAAATCCTATAAATAAATGGGATGAAAGTAGTATATGTTCAAATAATCATAAAACCCCTAATCGATTGAATATGAAGAGACAAATTGTAACATCTGATGGAACCATTTTCACATATGATATCAACATTCTAAAACTACTATTTTTAGGAATTATAGCTGGTTTGGTATCTGGAGTGGCAGGGGTTGGTGGAGGTATAATTAAGGTCCCTGCTTTGATTCTGCTACTAGGAGTTCCTCCTCATGTTGCAATAGCAACATCATCTTTTATGATTGTTTTTACCGCAACATCTGCTGCTCTAACTCATTTTCTTATAGGCAATGTTGTTGTTGATGCTGCAGAGTATTGTATAATTGGTGCTTTGATAGGTGCTCAACTTGGCTCAAAAACAGCTCACAGAGTCGATCAAAGGAAACTTAGAACAATAATAGGTATAATATTACTCATAGTATCTGTGAGGTTCATTTTAGAAAATGTGATTTATATTATTGTTCCTTAAGCAATTCAGATGCTTTTTCTTTATTTTTTGCCATTATTAATTCTGTTAGCCTTTTCTCGATATTTTGCAGTCTATTTTCAATTTCATTGATTTTTTCCTCTATCTTTGCAATTCGAATTGAAATATCATCGATAGTTTCCGTGGTTTTCTTAAAACCAAGAACATCATAAATTGCGTTTTCTAAATACTTTAAAACAATAGGTCTGTAGGCGGGATCTATTGCAATTGTTGGTAGAGTTTTAATACCCATAATCTCTTCGATTGTATCTGGTGAAAGAGCCTCTAAGAGATCTTGCTTATTTGCAATAACATATATGGCCTTTGCATTTATATGTTCTTTAAGACTTTCTAATAATTTTTTAGTCCTTAAAACATTATCTAATGTCGAATCAGTGACTACAAACATTATATCTGTAGATCTAAGAAAAAAGGGCCAAGATTTTTGATACATCTCTTGTCCTGGGAAATCCCATATTGATAGCTTCATACCTTTAACATTAATGATCTCAATTCTAGGAGCACTTATTGTAGGTTGATAAACCTTAGGTGTTTCTTCCCCAAGTATTAATTTTCTTAACGTCGATTTTCCAACATTTGCTTCTCCTATAAAAACAATTTTAACAATAGGCTCCTCAACAATATCATCGATATCTCTTTCACTTATTGCATCTCCCTTCTCGGCAAATTTCTGATGAAGTTTATTTAAAATGACATTCAACACAGGGGTTGGTGTTTCTAAATCAGCATATATAACAATAAGAACATCTTTCCTTAAAAATGCAAACTTTCTATTCTTCATTACAACTTCTCTTATTTCTTCAGACGCAACTTCAGATGCAAAAGTAGATAATGCCTCCAGCATCCCCCCTATCATAATTTCATCTACTTTCATTTTTTCATAAATCCTAACAATTATTGGAACTCCACTTCTTAAGATCCAAATTCCAAAAATCAAAATAGATCACCTTATAAAGTATTATTATTAAGAAATCTTAGAACTTATTTTGATAATTAGTACGTTAGCAAAATCTTATTTTCCAAATCTTCCTATATAATCATTAACTATTTAAATTATACGGGATTGCAAGACTATGGCACTTGAAAAAGAGTTAGTGGAAAGGTAGCGGGAGTCATCTGCATCACCGCAAGGTTTATAGCATCGTTCCGCTACTTTCCAGCACATGCTCTCCACAAACACATCATCATTAATTGACGCAGAAGAATATTTAAAGATTATTCTTCGATCTACTATAAGAACCGGCGAGGCGAGGTTAAGCATCATGTAGTTTTAGTAGACCGCAAAGTTAAGCGGCGGA
>JBECUL010000076.1:0-8991 GCA_040225955.1 Candidatus Asgardarchaeum abyssi
ATAGATGTCACCTTTACATCTCTTCCAGATTATTATTTTGATGTTGAATACGCAAGAGAGACACTTATAGAGCATTTTAATGTAAATAGTTTAGAGGGGTTTGGATGTGAAAATTTACCTCTTGCAATATCATCTGCTGGTGCAATTGTTTTGTATCTAATGGATACACAAAAAACAAAACTAAGCAACATCAGGACACTTAGAACCTACTTTAATAGAAAATATATGATGTTAGACTCAACCACCATTAGGAATTTGGAATTAATTCAAAACTTTAGAGATGGAAGTACAAGAGGTACCCTTCTTGAGGTTTTGGATAAAACAGTTACATCTATGGGAAGTAGATTATTGAAGAAGTGGATTTTACGGCCATTGCAGAATATTAATGAGATAAACTTAAGGCTTGATGCTGTTGATGAGTTGACAAAGAAAACTATTATGAGAAGAGCTTTAAGAGATTGCATCGACAAGATTTATGATTTAGCAAGAATAATTAGCAGACTTAACTTAGGAAGATTAAATCCAAAGGATGTTATTGCATTAAAAGATTCACTCAAACAAGTACCATTAATAGCAAGTACTATTAAAGATGCAGAAAGTGAATTATTAAGAGAGCTCAGAAGTAAACTTGATGGATTACCACACTTAGTAGAGCTCATCGAGAAAGCAATAGTTCCAGAGCCCCCTCCAACAATACAAGAAGGGGGAATAATAAAAGATGGATATAATGAAGAGCTTGATAAATTAAGAGATATTCTTAGGCAAGGTAAAAATTGGATTTTATCACTCGAACAAAAAGAGAGAGCCAGAACCGGGATAAAATCTCTTAAGGTTGGATATAATAAAGTATTTGGCTATTATATCGAGGTCCCAAAAACCCATCTTTCAAAGGTCCCCAAGGACTATATTAGAAAACAAACTTTAACGCATGCAGAAAGATATATAACACCAGAGCTTAAAGAATTTGAAACTCAAGTACTAACAGCTGAAGAGCGGATAAAAGAGTTAGAATATCAATTATTTTTAGAAATAAGAGATAAAATCTGTGCAGAGACAGATAATATACTAAAGCTTGCAGATGCTATCGCAACCTTAGATGTTCTTTCAACGTTTGCGGAAGTTGCTGTAGAAAATAATTATGTAAAACCTATAGTTGATGAGAGCGATGTTATTGAGATTCGAGATGGCAGACATCCTGTTGTTGAAAAAATGATAGAGGAGAATTTTGTTCCAAATAATACATATTTGGATAATAAGAGTGTTCAAATAATGATCATCACCGGACCGAACATGGCTGGTAAAAGTACATATATTAGGCAAGTTGCATTAATAGCTCTTCTAGCTCATATTGGTAGCTTTGTACCAGCAAGCTATGCTCGAATTGGATTAATTGATAGAATTTTTACCAGGGTTGGTGCTATTGATGATATATCAAGACGGCAAAGTACTTTCATGGTAGAGATGCTAGAGACTGCAAATATTCTGAATAATGCAACAGACAGAAGCTTAATAATTTTGGACGAAATTGGAAGAGGAACATCAACCTTTGACGGAATGAGCATAGCATGGGCAGTTATAGAATATATACATAATTATATTGGAGCCAAAACATTATTTGCAACACATTACCACCATGTAACTCAGATTGAGGGTATCCTTCAGAGAGTGAAAAATTACCATATAGAAGTAGCAGAACACGGTCACAAGATGATATTCCTAAGAAAATTGGTGGAAGGACCTACTGACAAAAGTTATGGTATTCATGTTGCAAAACTCGCAGGTTTACCCGACGAGGTTATTGATAGAGCGAGACAAATATTGCAATACATTGAAAGCACGAGTAAGATTGAGATTCCTGTTGAAAAAATCAAAGAAGAGGAAAAAATAAGTGAAAAGCGTTTTCTAATAGAGGAGGAAGAGATAACAGAAGAGGATTTACAGCCCGAGATTCTTGTTGAAAAAGAGAAAAAATATCCATCCTTAAAGGAAAAGCTAAAAGAATTTGAAACTGAGAGGGAAAAAGAAAAGAAAGTTGAAAAAACTGGGCAATTTACACTTGAAGATTTTGTCTAATGGGAGTTGAAACTTGTGGGAAGAATAATTAAGTTATCAGAGGATGTTATAAAGAAAATCGCAGCTGGGGAGGTTGTAGAAAGACCAGCATCGGTTGTTAAAGAACTCATAGAAAACTCTATAGACGCCTCAGCAACTGCAATATACATTGATGTTTTAGGAGGGGGATTAAAACAAATCAAGGTAGTAGATAATGGGATAGGAATGACAAAAGAGGATGCTCTATTATCCTTTGAAAGATATACCACTAGTAAAATAAAATCAACCGAAGATCTTTATCGTATAACTACATTAGGTTTTAGAGGAGAAGCGTTAGCGAGCATAGCAGCCGTTTCCCGACTAACAATAATTACTCGTACTAAGGAAGAAAAAATAGGTACAAAAGTTATAGTTGAGGGAGGAGTTCTTAAAAAGGTTGAACCTATCGGCTGTAAACCAGGAACTACAATTATAGTAAAAGATTTATTCTTTAATGTTCCAGTTAGAAGAAAATTCTTAAAATCACCATCAACCGAATTTGGACATATAGCAGACATCGTAACAAAATATTCTTTCTTGTACCTAAATATTCATTTTAAATTAACGCACAACGGTAGATTAATTATTTCATCACCTGCATCTAAAAGTTTAATTGACAAAGTTAGTTTCATCTACGGGAATGATATTGCATTAAACATGATAAATGTTGATGAGAAAAAAGAGAGACTGCGAGTATGGGGAGTTACATCAAAGCCATCTATATCTAGAGCTACTCGGGATTATATTATAACTTTTGTAAATGGACGATATGTTGCTAATGCTTTATTATATAGAGCAATAGATGAGGCTTATTTTACATTACTCCCTGAGGGCAGATATCCAATTACTATAATAAATATTGAGATTCCACCAGAAGATGTTGATGTTAATATTCATCCTACAAAGCGAGAGATTAGATTCCACAATCCAGATATTGTTTATAATATAGTTAAAGATGGTATTAGGAATTGTTTACTCAGAGAAAAATTGCAACCAGAAATCTCAGAAAAACAATTGCATGCAGTTGAGGCCCAGCAAATAGAAGTTAGAAAAGTAAAATCTCCAAAGGAGATCATAGACACTACAATAACTGAGAAAGGTGTTCAAACGACATTGGTTGATATTCATGACTTTCTAAAAGTTGAACATATGCCGAAATTTGAAACACCTTGGAGAATTTTAGGGCAAGTTGCCAATGTTTTTATTATAGCCACTGATGATGATAGTATCTATATAATAGATCAACATGCTGCACATGAGAGAATACAATTCGAAAAATTCTGCAAAGAGTATAAGGAAAATAGAATTAAGAGTCAAGAGCTATTAGAGCCATACATGATAGATGTTGCTCCACAAAAAATTGAGCTATTAAAAAACTTGCTTGATTATTTAAAAACATTTGGAATTGATATAGATTACTTTGGTGGAAATACTTTCATTGTAAGAAGTGTTCCTGTTATAATTAAAGAAATTGCAACCAAGGACGAAATCAAGGATTTTATAGATGAACTACTCTCACTTAAGGATGTTAAAGTTGGCAGGTTACCAAAAGAGAAAGAAATAATTTCAATGATTGCTTGTAAGTCGGCTATTAAAGCAGGTGAACCATTAACCATGGAAAAAATGAGAAAAATAATTTATGAACTGTTTTCATTAACTGAAAATCCATTCACTTGCCCGCATGGTAGACCTACGATTATTGAAATAAAGAAGAAGAAGCTTTACAGACTATTTAAACGAAGTTAGAAAAAACTATTTTTCCATGATGTATTGTCAGTAATACCTTAATTTCTCTTATTTTTGTTGGATTTTTTAACGGATTGTCACTAAGAACTACCAAATCAGCGTATTTTCCAGGAGTTAAGCTGCCTTTAATTTCTTCTTCAAACGAAGCAAAAGCCCCATTGTATGTATATGCTTGTAAAGCCTCTATTGGTGAAATTGAACTTTCATCAACAAAATGATTTACCGCAAAATGCAACCCATATAGTGGCCCAAATGGCATACAATCGCTACCAAAAGCGACAATTACCCCTTTTTCAATGAACTCTCTAAATGGATTATTTCTTCGCCATCTCTCCTTTCCTAAGCGAATGGTATACATCCCATCAGGCTGACCCCAATTTCCTACAAAATTAGGTTGCATGGACGCTATAATTTTTAATCGTTTCATCGTGTCTATTTGTTCTTCAGTTGGAAATTCTACATGTTCTAGTCTATGTCTGAGATCATTTCTTTGAACTTTCTTATATGCAGATTTGAGAGCATCCAATGATATATCGATAGCTCTATCTCCTATGGCATGTATTGCCAGTTGAACTCCATTAACATGAGCTGTTTCTACAATTTCATACAAATTATTTTCTGGGATAACCATTATACCCCTAGTTGATGGATCGTCCTTATAGGGCTCAAAAAATGCTGCTGTCCTAGCTCCAACTGACCCGTCAACCATCAGCTTTATGGCACCTATCCTAAGGATACTATTTCCGAATTTTGTACGAAAGCCGCTTGAAAGTATTTTCGAAAAGAAATCTTTCCAAATCAAGAGGTAAATGCTAACTGGAAACTCATAGTGTTTCAAGTATCTAGTTTGATATCCTTTGAGATATTTTTCATCAACATTATCATGCAGCGATGTAACACCATTTTCTTTTGCTTCCTTAAAAGCTAGCTCTATTGCCTTTTCCATCTGATCTACTGAGGGGTTTAGGAGGTCACGCGCCCTTTTAAGATCTTTTTCCTTTATAATTCCGAATTTGATATTAGGATTCTTATCAAATCCTAAGATTTGCAAACCTAATGTATTTAAAGTTCCCATATGACCACATATTCTAATTAGTAGAACGGGATTTTGCTGAGAAACGCTATCTATATCGTCAGATGTTATATATCTTTTTTCAGACCATTTAGTTTCATCCCATCCGTACCCTACAATCCATTCTCCTGGTTTTAGCTCTTTCACTTTGCGTTCTATCAAATCTAAGACTTCTTTTATTGATTTTGTGTTTGACAAATCGAGGGACATCTTTTTCATACCGAGTGAGATAAAGTGAGTATGACTATCTATGAAACCAGGAATTACAGTTTTTCCTTTAAGATCAATGACTCTTGTTTTACTACCTATAAGATCTTTAATTTCACCATAATTGCCTATATCTACTATCAGTCCGTATTTTATTGCTATGGCGTCTACATCTTTATAGTTACTATCAAGAATTATAAAGTTGCCATTATATAGGAATACGTCAGCCTCCAAAATTAAAACCTCCTAAGGATGAATTATAACCTTAATGGTATCAGGACTCATTGCTGCTTTAAACGCTTCATCAGTCTCGTCTATGGGAAATATTTTTGAAATTAATGGTTTAACTTTTATCTCTCCGCTTGATAGAAGTTCTATTGCAGGTTCAAATGGACCGCATCTTGATCCTTGGATTTTTAACTCGCGAACCACAATGTCAGTTATATTAATAGGCGTATTTACACCATGAGTGCTTTTAAGAGCTATTGTACCTCTGGCCTTAACTATATCAAAACACTCAGAAAAAACGCTTGGACTTCCTGTTACCTCCACTACAATATCGGCACCCACACCATTGCACTCTTCGAGAACTCTTGCCTTGACATTTTCATTCTGCGAATTTATAGTTACATCAACACCTAATTGCTTTGCTAACTTTAACTTCCAGTCTACTTTATCAATAATGATAGTTTTTTCAGCACCATATACTTTTGCAACTTGCGCTATTAACAGACCCATTTTTCCACTGCCATATATTACAACACAGCTATTCTCTTTAATTGGACTCATAATAAATGTTTCAATAGCAGCTGCTAATGGTTCAACAAATGTGCCGTCATCAAAATCTATCTGATCTGGAAGTCTATGCACATTACGAGCTGGGACTTTTACATATTCAGCCATAGCACCGTCTGTTGAAATTCCAATAGCTTTCCTATTTAAGCAATGAGTTGGCATTCCATGGGAACAATAATAGCAAGAACCGCATGAAATATTAATTTCACTAGTAACGCGATCGCCTACAGATACGTTTTTAACATTCTCACCTACTTCTTCCACAACACCAGAGAACTCATGGCCTAAAATTAACGGAAGATTTTTCTTGTAAGTACCTTTGAAAATAGCTATATCGGTACCACAAATTCCAACGGATTTTACACGAATTAATACATCAGTATTCGAGATATTCGGTTTAGGCACATTCTTTACGATAATTCCCTTTTCTGTTAAAATAGCAGCTTTCAATACACACACCTCTACTAGTTCGGTTTAATTATCTTTTATAACTTTTTATATTTATTTAAATAAAAAATAAATAGTAAATGTGTACAAGATTCAAAAAGAGTAGTAAATATTTATTACTATCGTTTCTTTTGTCTTGTTTCAAGCGTTAGAAAGCTTTAGAATCGTAACAAACTAATAGTGTTAATATAAGGTGACATAGATGTTTACTATTGAAAATTTGCTATTAGGAATTATACTGTCAACTATCTTAGCAATTTTAGCTATAAAAAAGAAACTTTTAACTAAGGATGGAGTTATAGCAGCTTTTATAATTGGAGTTATAACAATGGCATTCGGCGGGAAGACATGGTTTCTCTTATTAGTTACGTTTCTCTTCACATCAAGCTTTGTAACGAAATACAAGAAAAATATAAAGAATAAACTTGTAGCGGAGAAGTTTGAAAAGGGAGGTACTAGAGACGCATTTCAAGTTGTAGCAAATGGATTAATACCAATGTTATTAGCAATTACTGAAAATTTTATAACCTCGGATATTTTCTTTGCAGCATTCATTGGTGCAGTGGCTACCGTAACTGCAGATACATGGGGCACAGAAATAGGTATTTTAAGCAAATCTAGTCCAAGGTTAATAACAACACTTAAGAAGGTAGAGCCAGGAACTAGTGGGGGCATTACTAAAATTGGAACATTTGCCTCAATTCTTGGTGCATTAATTGTAGGACTAGTAGCTCTCATAGCAAGAGGCTTATGGATTACTGTAACAACTGGTTATTTTGTATTTAATAAATTGACATGGTTAGTTATCGTTGCATTGCTTAGTGGCTTTTTAGGATGCATAATGGATAGTTTTCTAGGAGCCACTGTACAAGCTATGTTCTACTGTGATCACTGCATGAAAGAGACTGAGAAAAGGATACATTCTTGCGGCAATAAAACAAGGCATATTAGAGGGATCAAATGGCTGAATAATGATATGGTTAATCTGCTTAGTTCTCTCTTTGGCGCAGCAATAGGAGCTCTTCTCTTTATATACCTATAAAGGTGAAAAAATGATAAAGAAAAATTACAAAATAAAAGAAGAGCTAGAGAAGAAAGGTGCACTGAGATTTTGGAATGATATAGAAAGAAAGATCTTAAATGAACTAGAAAATGTTGAGAAAAAGGAGTAAACTACACTTCTTGCCTTCTTCGAATGCGAAGGATTCCTACACTAGGTATTCCAATCAGAAGAACTAATATTAATGAATAAATATAGTAGTCGTTAAGGCCATTAAATGTATCAAATCCATCTATTATTCCATCTCTATCTGTATCAGGATTTAAAGGATCTGTATTTTGTATTATCTCGTCATAATCATTTATCTCATCACCATCCGAATCTTTTTTAAGCGGATCTGTGTGATACATTATGTTTTCCTCTATTGATAATAAGCCATCACCATCAACGTCGAATCCGAGCACGAGAACATTTCCCGCTAGTGTACCTATGACTATTTCACTAAGTACATCATCATAGTTAGCATCAAAATTTCCTACAGCCATACTAGTAGCTTTTCCTAAGCCTACAATCGAATATGAAGAGATTAACGTATTACCATCAAATAAGTATAACATGTTATTAGAGGTTAGCACAATGAACTCTAGAGCGTCATCAAAATCCATATTTAAAGTTGTAACAGAGACTATAGATGCATCAATATTTAATGAAATATTCCACATAAGAGTACCATCATATCTAATAACAGAGAAGCTACGTTCTCCATATACAACAATTTCTTTAAACCCATCATTATCTACATCTTTGGAGAATAAATGATAGGGAATATAACCTAAGTTCTCAGACCATAAGACACCGCCTGTAAATCTGTGTGCACGTAGAGCTCCATCAGATGCAATAGAATAAACCTCCTTAGTTCCATCAGAATCCAAGTCATCTGCTATTATGTCATAAAATGATATTCCAGGCCTTGTAAACCAGAGATACATATTTCCGCCATCAAGATAATAAATATTTGAGTCTTCTGTGGCTATTATCAACTCTTGATCACCATCATGTTGAACATCAACACTAGCAAGGTGTACATATTCAGTCGTAACTGGTTGTTCGACGATCTGAGATCCATTGTTAAGATACATGTATACACGATAGTTTCTTGCAGCAGCAGCTATTTCTACGACACCATCTCCATCTATATCTAGAATTTCGTAATCATATGCAGGGCTACCAAATCCAATTTTTGTTTTCCATAGCGTTTTCATTTTACTACTGGTTATTTTTAGCAAATATAAGTATCCAGTCTCTGTTGATAGGATAATTTCTGATATAGTATCATTGTCTATGTTGCCTAGATAATATGCCCATATATTTTCATCAAACTCCATAGATAAAGTAACATTTGAAAGATAATCCAGTAGATATATTTTTCTTAAAGTAAACAATAAAATGTCTGAAATATCATCCCCATTAAAGTCCTCTATAAAAGTAGCAAGAACAGGATACGACAGACCGGTTCTCCAAAACTCGCCTACTTTAACTTCAATTTGGTTTTCAGGTGTAGAGATGACAATCAGTGGCATATTAAATGTGATCATCATTAAGATGATTAGTAATATCTTGAGAGAAGCTCTTT
>JBECUL010000077.1:0-8838 GCA_040225955.1 Candidatus Asgardarchaeum abyssi
TATTCTCCATTTGGCGTGTTTGCGTCTTGGCATGGCTACTCACATTTCTTCTTTTGTTTGTTTTGTTGTTTTTAAAAAATTTGCGTTCCCACCACCCAGCCCTCCCTCCCAGACCGCATTCATCCCCCAGATATAATCTGGGGCTTTCTGCGGTATTCTTGTAATTATACTAAGTATTATTTGTTGAGGATAGAATATGCCAAGTGACATAAATAGCAAAGACGGTGAACTCCAGAGAATTAGACGAAATCTTGAAAAATTGAGAGATGAGATTTTTGGCTTAAAGCTGTTACAGGTAGATATTTCTGAAATTGCAGCTCTTAATGAAAAAATAGATACATTATCATCAAAAATATTAGAGCAAATAAACCAATTAATGAATAGAGATATTCATGAAATAAAGAGTAGTTTAAATGATCTAAAAAAGGATTTAACGAAAATTAATACGCAGCTGAGAGTTATTCAGAAGGAAATACAAAATACCAAGGGTTTGTTAGTTGAACTTTTAATGAGCAATTCACTTGAGATATCAAGGAAGATTGATGAGATAAAAGAAGAGATTACAAAGAAGAAGAATAAAAAATAATTTCTATTAATTAAAATTTTTTAAAAGAATGGCAACTTTCTCTTTTTTATTTTATACTAATTCCTTCTAAATATTAATATATGGTAATGGTGTTAGAGTTAATGCGAACGCCTAATGTGGAATGTTTTGCTGTGATTCTTCATGATGAGGTGTTAATATGAAAGGTTGGACTGGTAAGGTTCTGCGGATTGATTTGTCAAAAAAGAAATATGCTGTTCAGGAAATTTCTTATGACCTTGCTAAAAATTACGTTGGTGGCAGAGGTTTTGCAATTAAAATTCTTTGGGATGAACTAAAACCAGGTACTGATCCATTATCACCAGATAATAAGCTTATACTGGCCTCTGGGCCCTTAAATGGAATAACAATTCCAAATGCTGGTAAAATGGTAGTGGCTACAAAAAGTCCATTAACGGGAGGATATGGAGATGGAAATATAGGAACATGGACATCAATACATATGCGGAAAGCAGGTTATGATGCAATAATAATAGACGGAGCCTCTGATAAACCAACATATATATACATTGAAGATGAAAAAGTTGATTTCTTGGATGCTTCAGAAATTTGGGGCCTAGGAACATATGAGACCGAGAAAAAACTTATGGAGGAACATGGTAAAAACGTTGGTACGTTGCTAATCGGGCCAGCAGGAGAAAATCTAATAAAATATGCAACAATACGATCGATGGAAGGTCGTTCAGGTGGCCGTCCTGGTATGGGAGCTGTTATGGGCTCTAAGAAATTAAAAGCAATAGTAATCAGAGGTACAAAGGAAGTAAGTAATATTGCTGAGCCAGAAAAAGTTAAGGAAATGACTCAACAATTGTACAAAGAGATACAGAAAGCGGAAAACTATGAAGTTTGGATGAGGCAGGGAACCATGCTTGTTCATGCTTGGTGCCAAGAAAATAGTGTTTTGCCAACATATAACTTTAGAGAGGGAGTCTTTGAGGATGCGGATAAAATAAATGGGGATGCCATGGAGAGAGTTCGTGTTAAACTAAGAGGCTGTCCTCTCTGTAATATGCAATGTGGACATACGGTATTAGAATTAAATGGGATGGAAAGTGAACTTGATTATGAAAATGTTGGCATGCTTGGATCAAATATAGGGCTTGGTGACTTAACTAAAGTAGCAACATTAAATAGGCTAGCTGACGAGTATGGAATCGACACGATCTCACTTGGTAGCAATATAGCCTTTGCAATGGAAGCTTCAGAAAAAGGACTAATAGATGAAAAAATTGAATGGGGCGATTTTGAAAAAGCTAAGGAATTAACAAGACAAATTGTATATAAAGAGGGGCTGGGTGCGCTTTTAGCGGATGGTGTTAAAGTTGCTTCTGAAAAAATTGGGCATGATTCGAAAAACTGGGCTATGCATGTTAAAGGCTTAGAGATATCAGCATATGATTGCCATTATGCTCCTGCAATGGCTCTTGCCTATGGGACATCTCCAATAGGTGCGCATCACAAGGATGCTTGGGTAATAACATGGGATGTTAAAACTGGTAGAGATAAGTATGTTAGAGAAAAAGTAGAAAAGGTCATTGAATTTCAGAGAATAAGAGGAGGTTTATTTGAATCAATTGTTGCATGTAGATTGCCATGGATTGAATTAGGAATTAGTTTAGAATGGTATCCTAGATTTCTAACAGCGGTTACAGGTACAAGCTTCACACTAGATGACATGTTTACAGTCGCCGATAGAATATACTCCTTAATTAGAGCATTCTGGATCCGAGAGTATGGTGGAAACTGGGGGCGTCACATGGATACTCCTCCAGCAAGATGGTTTAAAGAACCTCTTACTAAGGGACCATTTGCTGGAAAACATTTAGATCCTGAAGGGTATGAAAAACTCCTCTCAATGTATTATGAAATTCGTGGATGGAATGAGCAAGGAATTCCAAAGAAAAGCACACTCGAAAAATTAGGACTTTCTGATGTGGCAGCAGAATTGGAAAAATATGTAAAATTGGAGTGAACTGATGAAATATGGCAAAAATTAAACTGCTCGGTTACCCAGCAGTTGTAGCAGGGTTTAAAGAGAAAGAAATTAAAATTGAAGGAAAAGCTCGTATAAGGGAAGTAGTGAATTTTAAAAAAGAAATTAATGAGGATAGAATTATTGTATTAGTCAACCATAAACCAGCAACGCTTAATACTGAGATAACAGATGAAGATTATGTACTTATAGTACCAGTTATTGGTGGAGGTTAAATTTAAAGACTAACGAACCATATATGCTTATCCCTTCTCTTTTTTAATGAAAACTTTTCTAACAATTTCTCTAACTCAAACAAGTCATAATATATAAATTCATCAAAAAGCCCAAACGGAAGAAAAAGCGATTGGAAATTATCTGTATTGAAGAATATAAATTTTCCTGAAAGGATTAAAGAAAGGTTATTAAGAAAAATCTCAGAGTTTTCTCTTCCCAAGAAGCTAAAAGGTAAAAAGCCAACTATTAGTTCATATGTTTTGCCGAGTTTTTTCTTTAGATCAACGTATGGAAATTCGCAGTAAAATGTTCTTTTTTTAAATGACGAGTACCAAGTCTTTATAAGGGCTGGAAGTTCTTTAGAGAAAAATAGAAGCTCAAACTTGCATGGTAGAATATGTTCAAGAACTATTGGGAAAAGAAAGAACTCATTTCCTATTACAAGAATATTTACTTCTCTATCTCTTATAAACTTGAGAATTTCTTTCCCAAATTCTATGTGATAATAGATTATAAAAGGATCTGTTACAAGGTTCAAGTAAAAATCTCGATGCTCCCTATCGAATATAGAAATGAGTGGATAGGTGGAGCTATCAAGTACATTAAAAAGATATTCATATGAAGAAAACATTATATGTGGAGGAAGAGCATCGCTTGGTTTTAACTTTTTTGGCAGTTTGCAGAGAATTCGATCACCAAGATGTTTTTTATATTTTCCTTTAGATTTAAGGAAATCAATAATCATCTTGAATATATTTATATTGTAGCCAAGTGATTCAGGAGTTATCTCGCGCTTTCCTTCTCCAAATCGGTTGCTTAAAAAATAGAATAGTGTATTGTCGAGCTTCTTTCTGAACTTTTTGAAATTTTTATCTATCTCAATAATAGCATTTTTCTTGCCGTCTTGTAAAGGTAACTCATCAAGCACATCATATATATTCATTTAGCAAGCCTCACATCAAACGATACGGCATTGAAAAAATCGAGCATAACAAAAAGCGAAGCAATATCAAGTAGGGGTATTTTTAATGCTTTAGAAATTTCCACTATATTCTTGCCTTTATAATCAAATTTTTTTAGCTTCTCAATGATTCTTTTCATATCATCCCCAATAACACGAACTGAACTCTCTAACTTATCAAAATCGATTTCTTTAACTACACGACTATCTAAAGCAAATGAAATAATATGTGGATCTAATTCACCAACACCTTTTAATGCTAGTAAAAGTATCTCTTTGATAGCAGTCTCTGGTGAGTCTTTAGAATAACTTTTCAATATGTTAGTCATTATTTCGGTATCTAAGGAAGTTTTATCAAACGATACTAAAACCCCAACTTTATCTCCATAAACGTACAGAGATACATAAAGCCCAGGACTTTTAACAGAAACGGTATGAAAAGTCACTTTTTCGGTAATAAGTCCCTTTTTAATATACCTTTTCATGGTATAAACCTTATCTAAAACTTCTTCTATAATCGATTCATAATGAATTCCATCCATTAATCGAGCATCAACAACCATATTTTTTGTATCAATTATTTCAAAAAAAATTCCTTCAGCCACTCTATCAACAGATTCTAAAAACAGGAATTGAGTAATCTTTTGATGAGGTATAAGAGCGTAACTAACCCCACGAACCATAAAATGACTATCAACATAAACTATATGTTTATGAGGCTCTGGATACAGATATAATTCATCAATCAGAATGCTTATTGGATAGGCAGGTCTATTTTTTACTAAACTTTCTGGTATATCCACAGAGACCATCTGTTTACATAGAGGGCATTTCCCACGAACTTCAACCACATTCCCCATCCTCCATAACAATAATGCATTTTTAAGCTAATTTATAAAAAAGTTTCTTTATTATTTTTTCAGAGTTACAATATTATCTTATTAGATTTATTAAAAACTATAGGGATTTGTATACTTCTAACTTAATATTATTCCATACGCTATGAATAATTTAAAACTTAGTTACTTATTAACTTACTATATCCAGAGTGATTCAATTGACACTCTCCATTGCTAAAGCCGGGAGATTCTTGCTTCTAGATTAAGCCCTTAGAAGAAGGGCTAGCCACCAGCCCGTTATCTCTATCCCTCTAGGAGGGACCCGAGATTATGGTTAGCTTTTTAACGATATTTAGTTAATGATATTTTAATTCTGATAGAAGTAAAATATAAATCATCCCAGTAGTACATTAAAAGACATTCCCGAATTTCAAAGAGTAGTAACTTCTTTCAATAAGACAATTTTATAAAAGGAATTATTTTGATCAAAAGAGTATGATCTATGAAATATCTTTATTTCACTCTGGTTGTTTCTATTAATAATATGACACGACTCTGATAGATATTTTCCATTTTATAAAACCTTTAAAGATGAAGCGAAAAATAACAATTAAAAGTAAGCTAACATTACTGTTTAAGACTATTCTTCTATTAAAATGCTATTAATGCTAGGAAGGATTTCTGATAAAAAAGAAAAAAGATTAGTTTTAGCGGCGTTTCCGCTTTATGAAAACGACAACAATGGCGATTACTATAACGACTAAAGATCCAATAACTAGTGGCAGAATAGAGTGAGGTATTCCAAAAAATGGTGATAACTCCTCGCTTGGCGCTTCACTTGGGACAATTGGCGGTAATTGCAATGCTTCTAGCGTTGTATTGATGCCTGTAGGGAAGAAGACATATTCTGGGTCATAAGATATATTAAGAGCGTTAGCAGGGATATTCGGGAAGTTCAACAGTATAACATGATGTGATGCATACTCAAGAGCTGGAAATCCATCTTCCCAGAGGAACATAGTAGTTGTTGATGTTTTGCCTGTGTATTCTTTAGTTCCATCAAAAGCAGAGAAATTGTCCATGAATATAAACATGCCAGAAACATCTCCTGCCTTTATTAAGTTTCCCTTTCCAGTATAAAGGCTATTAATTGGATAACCCATCAAGTCATCAAGAACCCTTGTACAGAACCCTAAAGCGATACTATAATTTTCTGGTGGATTACCATTCCAATCAACATTGTATAGGTTAATGTTAATACAAACTTTTACTGTAATATTATCATAATCGAACATACTGCCCTCGGTGATATTCTCAAACGGGATAATATAGAAGTTAAAGGTAACATTTGCGTATGCAAAATTCCCGATAAATTCGCTTTCATGCATCAAAGCATGATGCCCAAAAGATAATGCTTTTACAAGAAGCATATTTTTGCATCTGATCGTCACAAGTTGAGCATCGCGTCCGCACCATGTGGTGTTAAAAGGACCCTCTGTTTCAATTATTAGGTCTTCATGCATATCATGATAAGTTACATTTCCAAAGTATCCAGCAAAGAAGATTCGATCCACAAACTTCAATTTATTGAGAGTATAGGGACTGTTCGGATATGTTTCATAGTAGTATGTCAGTTTACCGTCTCCATTAGTGTCCTCATATACAATCAAAGGAGATAGAATAGTGTGATAATTTCCTTCTATGAGAAAGGCAGTTTTATTATCCAATGATGTCACTGTTCTTGATGTAATGCTGAATATGGAGGGCTCTCCACCACCCCAGTCACCGCCATCTTCCCATCCCCACTCACACGTTTCTAGTCCAAACCTCATATCAATGGAGGGATAAGCATCACTAAATTCAGGACCTATAAAGCTTTGCGATACCTTCTCTATATGAGTCCCGTTTTTTAGTCTATAGACAGAGACACCAAATCTCATATCTGCACCAAAAATAATATCGCCGTCCACAAGAATATCTGTTAAACGGTCTCTACAAGGTGCAGAGTCTATTTCCGTGATGCTTGCCAAATCAGATATGTTAAGAGCATGTAGTCCATATAGATTATCAGCCACAAGCAGGATAGAGTCATTAACAAGTTGCAAGCTCATTGCACAGTGGACAGTACTATTGTATTGAGTTATAAACGTTGGGTCTTCCTTATTTGAAATGTTATAGACCAACACTCCAGCAGCACCAGCAGACAGGAACATATATTTTTTATCGGCAGAGACTGTAATATCATAGACAACACCAAGCACATTTAGACTTTTAACATTCATTAGAGATGAATCGGTAATACTTATCACGCTAAATTTTCCAGAACTGTCAAATGCGTAGATATATCCATCAACATAAGCCATTTTCGTGGCAACGCTCATTATTGAAGATCCATGCTGGTAATAAGATCCTATACTTATTTCATCTACACGATATGGTGTTGTGGGATCAGAAATGTTGTACATGACAATTTTATTCTTGCAGTCCTCTAATCCTAGAACGAAAAGTAGTGAATCATCTACTAAAATGTCTCTCACATATCCTCTAATGGTTGATGTATTGGATAAGAGTTCATCAGTTCCTCTGGCAATCCTTGAAATATTAGAAATTATTATGAAGTTAGGAGCAGCTGAACTTGTACCTGGGATTGTATTCGCTGCAAAGACGAACAAGTCGTTATACAAGTAAGCTGCTTGAACAGATACCCTATACATAAGTTCACCATGACCATGTAGCGAAGCAAAACGTTTTAGAGAGACCAAATTAGAGATATTGGTACAATTTACAATCATAATCTCTCCTAATGATTGAGAGTCATAACGAGACTGTGTAAATAGCACATCACCATATTTGTATATCTTTGAAACAACTTGGCCATATAATACAGTAAGTGTATCGTTCGAGAAATTATAACGAAAGTTCAAATCTGAGTTCTGATGGAGGATACAGTTCTGATGGAAATGTATATACGGCTGAACATTTGGTTGTAGGAAGAGACTTATAAGGAGAAATAAAATTGGAAATATTTTCCAATTTTCCATTTTAGAGCCTCTTCCTTGTTTATACCTTATCTTTCTTATATACTATCTAAGTTGTTATTATTATTTAATTTTTATTTATTTAAACTGTATGCTTATATCAGTGCTTCTGCACTATTTTCGAAATGAATACACACCCTAAACACTAGGATCCACACGGCCCTCCATAAAATTTCGAAATCCCCAATAAAAATAACTTTTCGCAGCTAATACAGATTTTTCACCTAATTAGTGCGGGAGTACTGTAATAAAAAAAATAAACATTATATAGTTTCTGAGATTAATTTATGCAGAACTTACTTATCTGAGATTAACTTAAGTTTCCAGATTTGATAAAAATGATCTTAGGTTTCATTTTCGGCGCTTGATGATTTAGACTTTTTAATTATTTCACCAAGCATGTTTAATATGGCATCTCTTACTGGTTTTGATAGTGAGCTCACTGTTTGCTGAATATTGTTTAAAGATCCTTCGATTATTTTTCTTACATCATCTACCATCCTAGGAAAAGATGTACCTAGAAGCCCAAGAACTATGGAATAAAACTTGTTGAATATTAGAATATCTTGTTTGAAATAATCAATTTCCTCTCTTAACTTCTCTTCCCCCTTAATAGTGAGCTTGAACACATTCTTTTTAGCTATAAGGCCTTTAGTTTCCATTTCTATAAATTGATTTGCGCGTAAATTCTCTAACCTTTTGAAAATATCTTCATCGGTTATGTCCATAAGGCCTGCAAATTCCTTTTGTATGCTCTTAGTAAGTTCCTTTAACTCATAGTCCTTTGATTTGAGTTTTAATAGGATTAAAAATTCTATTGGATCCAATCTCAATTCTGGATGTTTTATAGGAAATGGTGGTTTCATATATTACACCTTCTTTAAGTTCATAATTCAATATTTGGTTTTTCATGTATTTTACTGTTGTTATTTTTTAATGATTTAATTAATACTTTGTAATTGGCACAGTGACAGCTGCGTTCATGACCACTAAGACTTGAATATCTCGACCAAGTTTTTCATAAGAGTAGTTTAGTGCGGACTCAATGTTATTAAATGATTTAATGTTAATCCTTTCTAGAATTTCTGACTGAAGCTCATTGACCTCCTCCCCGCACTAAAGTGCGGGGAATCCTAAGATTCCCCGGCGGGGAGGTTCGACCATCCTCCACCGGGAAAAATCCCAGT
>JBECUL010000078.1:0-8796 GCA_040225955.1 Candidatus Asgardarchaeum abyssi
TAACATAGGCAACGGCATTATCTGTTATTAGGGTTACTGGGAATCCATCTTGCTTTAACTCCCATGCTGTTAATCTCGCACCCTGGAGATATGGACGAGTTTCCGTTGCAATAAATTTAACGTTCTTACCTTGTTTTCTACATTCTCGTGCTATAAGAACGAGTATACCACTTATATTGCAATGTGTCAGTACTGTATCACCATCTTTAATCAATTGTGATGCATTTTGAGCTATTTTCATTATTCTTTCTTCATGCTTTTTTATGGTTGCCGCTACAATATGTTCAACAGCTTCTACAACATCCTTTCCTCCATTATAAGCTTCTAAAGCATATTTATAGATAGAATGTGATATTGCTTTTAGTGGAAATGTTGGACGAGCATTACCTAGGGCGTCAGCAGCTTCTTTTAAAATTTTTAGTATCTCTTCCGGCTTCTTATTTTTATTCTTTCTAGCGGTTAGAAGCATCGCATATAATACCGTGTATAACTGTCCAGCTGCTCTTGTTCTCATCTCCTTTATTGCACGAACTGCATCATGATAGCTTGATCCTTTAATATATTCTAATTTGAAAGGTAATTTTGTTTCATCAACAATGATTAAGGTATCATCTTCGATCCAAGCTGATTTAGAAAGGATAGGCCATTCTTCTTCCGTCATAAAAATACCCCAACAACAATTAATTTTTGGACTAGTGACTTTATTATATCTAACTTTTGACTGTTAATTAATTTAGCTCTAATTATCTTAAGAAAAATAACATAAATTGGTAATAATTAGGAGCAAATTAAATAACAAATTTCAATATCAGTTAAAAACTAGCAAAATAAAAATAAAAATAAAAATAAAAAGAGAGATGGCGGGAGTTTATTTTACTCAATAAACTCGATTCTATCTTGCCAGAAGAGACCCCATTGTTTAACTATTGGTTCTAATACGTATATCAAGATTCCTGAGATAAACGCTGTTACTATGGAATTGTTTACAATAACGAATGGGAAGAACCAGCCCCAGATGACCTCGAATGGAGTACCAGTTAAACCCAGTTGTAGCAAGATGTATGTTGTGAAGCTTATATACGCAGAGCACCATATGCTGTTAATTAATACGCCCCAGAGGTAGAACTCTGCCCATGATCTACCAGTTCTTAATGAGTGATCAGTCATAAACTTATATGGTATGTAAGCTAATAAGAAGTTGCCAACAAAACCTCCTAAGCTTCCAAGACCTAAGTAACCAGCAAGACTGTCAGCAATAAAGTTACCAATAGCGGTGCCCAAGGCTCCAGGGATTCCAAACAAAACTCCGAATACTGGTGTTAGTGAGTTGGCAGGTCTAATCCAAGTGGCGCCAGGGATTATAACTAGACCTCCCGTAGCAGCTAGCCCTCCACCGTATACAGCAGCAACTAGACCAGCAATCGCAACATCCATACTGTCCCATTTTATCCTTTGACGAATAATCTTAAACTTTGGGAATGTAAATGTATAACCAGCTAACTCCATGAAGAAGAAAATTGTTCCAAGTATCCAGAGAATTGCACTTATTGGAAGAATAATTGCTATTATGCTAAGTATAAATGCTCCAAACGACCATCCGAAACCATGTGTTGCAAAGTCCCATGCTCCATATACTGCAAATGCTATAACAGCCACTGCAATGACAATAGCTATTATCTTTTCGCCCATCTTTTTCTGTTCTTCAACACTTTCACTCATTTTATGCACCTCCAGCTCCACCCTTCATTTTAACAAAGTAAATAATGCCTACAATACCTACTATAAATAATATTGCACCAATTATATTATTGGCATAGCCGCCAGCAGCACCCTGTAGTCCATAGACTCCTGCTGCAACGAGTGCAAAGTAGAAACCAAAAGTTATAAGCCAACCTATACCAACCACCAAGAGCAACATGCCGAAGTTCTTTTTCATACCGAATTTCAGTACGAGGCCGACTACGAGTATTATGATTCCTAAAACTAATAGAAACATCATACTTGGGTCCAATTGCAAGGTTCACACATCCTCTTAATTTTATTAATTATTCCAGGTATAAGACCATTTAATAAAAAATGAAAAAATAGGAGATATTTATAAATTCCTAAAGAGACCATTTAAATAAAGAGAAATAATTTGAAAGAATAAAAATAAAGTTAATTAAGAAAATATTTATTTATCCTTTGTAATTATTTGGTTGCAAACATAATGACTTAATTCATCAGATTTTATAATATCTCTAGGTACACCGATATCACTTAGCTTTTGAGCTAAGAGAGTTATTTGAGGCGGTATTAAATTACTTTGAATAAGTAAATCTGGCTGAGAGAGAATCTCTCGTGTTTTTCCATCAGCAAGTACTTTTCCATCCTTAAGAATTATGATTCGGTCAACATACTCAGCAAGAAGAGCAATGTCATGTGAAATGACGATTACTGTTTTTTCTAATTCCTTATTCAATTTTGTGATAGTACGCATAAGTTGATGACAGCGTTTATAATCCAAACCAGTCGTTGGTTCATCTAAAATTAATACTTCAGGGTTTAATACAAGCACATCAGCTATTGCTACTCGATGTCTTTGACCAAGGCTAAGAAAATGAGGAGATTTCGTTAAAGGAACATCACTCATATCTAAGTCAGCTAATACCTTTTTAACACGTTCTTCCCATTCTTCTTTGGGGACACCTTTATTTTTTAATCCGAAGGATACTTCTTCGAATATTGTCTTGCCAAAAAGCATATGATCCGGATTTTGGAATACATAGCCAACATAATTAGAAAGTTCAGCAACACTTGCTTTAGTTGTATCAAGCCCAAAAACATACACCTTTCCTTTTGTGGGTTTTAGTAATCCATTTAAATGCTTTGCAAGAGTTGTTTTCCCTGATCCATTTTGACCTAAAAGACCTATATATTCACCTTTTCGTATTTCGAGGGATATTCCTCTAAGAGCTTGTATATTGCCTTTATATGTAAACCAAACATCTTCAACCTTAATTATTGGTTCACCCTTCTCGTTCATCCTTGCCACCCCGTTTATATTTATTAATCAGCTGCCTATACCATTTTTCAGCTTCTGTTAAGGTTACTGGGTAAGGCTTGGGAGCATTTAAACGACACATATCTTCTATGTAGTACGCAGCTTCAGTCACTTGTGGCGGACGGAACCCAATTTTCATAACAACCTCTTTCTTATTAAATACTTCTTCCGGTTTACCCTCCAGTACAATTTCACCTTTGTTCATTATAACTATTCTGTCAGCATGTTCAGCTGCCCACTCAACCCGATGGTCTACGGCAATTATTGTCATATTCAGTTCTCTATTTAACCTGGCAATAATGTCAGAGACTATCTTCTGTCCTACAGGATCCAGCATTGATGTAGGTTCATCTAGTACGAGAACCTTTGGTTTTAGAGCAAGTACGGCAGCTATAGCCAATGCTTGCTTTTGTCCACCACTTAAAGCATATGGATTTCTATATCTTAAATCTGTCATTCCAAGGAACTCGAGAATTTCATCCACACGCCGCTTTATTTCTTCGCGTGGCAAAGCAAAATTCTCAGGAGCGAATGCTATTTCGTCTTCAACAGTTAGAGAGGTTATTTGCGTCTCAGGATTTTGAAATACCATCCCAACAATAGTTGACATTTCTGCGATTGTATATTTTGATACATCACGACTATCTACAATTACAGTACCCTTCATCTCTCCATGAAAAAGTTTAGGAACAATTCCATTTAACGTGTAGCAGAGTGTTGACTTACCACAACCACTTGGGCCCATTATTATGATAAATTCACCTTCCTTTACATCTAGATTTATATCCTTAAGAACCCATTCTTCAAGTCCTCGATATTTGTACCAGAGATTTTCTATTTCAACAATGCCCATATTATTCACCAAATGATATTTTATCAATCTTATTTGTGGAGTATGAGTAACTTAGATTCACCACAAATGCAAACCTATAAGATCAAATAGATAATTGATGAACTCAGTTAAGTACGGTACGTATGGCCAATAAGGAATTATTGGTGGAAGAAGACCCTCACGTATTGGTACAGGATAAGCACCGATTCCATATATGACTCTTAAATATATTATAATTCCGAACCATATAGTCCAAAGAGCCACCCATAGCCAATCTCGTAAAGAGAACTTTAGTTCATAAAGAAAAGTTCTTTTCTTTAGTGCTCCAAAACCTCTACTTTCCATGCTCATACCTAGCTGTACAGACATTTTAATCATTCGTATGAGCATTGGAACAAATATAGGGACATAATTTTTAAGCTTATTTATCAAATTCCCTTTTTGCAACTCTAAGCCACGACTCATCTGAGCTTCTGTTATTTCGGTTATTTCTTTTGTTATTACTGGTATGAACCTAAGGCCTAACATGAATATGTATCCAAACTTATATGGTAACTTAAGACGCATCACTCCTTGAGCGAAGTCTCGAGGTTTTGTTGTAGTAAATAGAATGAACATTACAATGATTGGATTTACTATCAAGAAGAAGCGACTAATAGCTACCATCAGACCGATTTCAGTAAATGTCCATCCAAAAAATGGTACTTCCAAAATAATACGACCTACTTTATACTGGGGATATTGAGGCCAAACTATGATATTTGCTACGAGGATAATCCAGGTATAGTTAAATAAAAGCACATACATCTTAAGAGACATACGAGCTACCAGTACTAATATAAACAGAATGAAGAATATGAGGCCCGTAAGCCGAATCTCTTCCCTCATTATAGCTGATGTAAGCAGAATGACGACAAAGAGATAGAATTTTGACCTAGGATCCAATCTATGAAGAATTGTATTTCGAGGGACATAAAGTCCTAAAGCGCCCCCTTGACTAAATTCTTGTTCCTCATTGCTATTTTTTTTCTCTTTAGGCATATTACATAACCTCATTCATATCATCAGATAGTTCAACATAATGTTTTAGCTAAATTTTTTATATAAAATAATTTAGTGAATGAGTTATGTTATACCAACTTTCTTTAAGGATTTCAATTCTAGTATATAAAAGTGTTTCATAAACGAGTTTTTATTTTTTAAAATTAAAGTTTACAAAAAAGATTTAAACTAGAAATAGGAAATGTGAATGTTAACTGGCTGGTGGTTTAATGGATTTTAAAGGGAAGGTAATGAGATACATTGAAGAAAGATTAAGTGAAGATGGCGCTTTACATTTCACTCTAATTGATCCCGATCCGCTTAAGATGAATGTAGAATCATCTGCAAAACTTGCAAGAATCGCAGCAGATTGCGGCACAGCTGCTATAATGGTAGGTGGATCAACAGCATTTGGAATAATAGATGATGTTGTTAAAGCGATTAAGGAACATGTTCCGGAGATACCTGTTATCTTGTTTCCTGGGAATGTTAATGGCATAACTAGATTCTCTGACGCTGTTTTTTTCATGAGTCTGATAAACTCTAGTGATACATATTGGATTATTGAAGCGCAGATGCTGGCAGCATTTAATATAAAAATGTGCAGAATAGAACCAATTTCATTAGCATACATAATTGTTGAACCAGGAGGTACAGCAGGATATATAGGTCATGCCAGAGTAATACCTAGGAACAAACCTAAAATTGCTGCTGCGTTTGCCTTAGCAGCAGAATACATTGGCTATAAAATGATATACTTGGAAGCTGGTTCTGGTGCAGAAAGCCCAATCCCGCCATATTTTGTAAGAACTGTTAGAGAGGCTATTACAAGACCTTTAATTGTAGGTGGAGGAATAAGGAAGATTGAACAAGCAATCGAGATTGTAAAAAGCGGTGCAGATATAATTGTACAAGGAACTTTCATTGAAAGAGAAAAAGAAAAGAGTATTAGAAAGTTGAAAAAAATTATAGAAGGCATAAAAAACGCTGCTCATGAAAGAAAAATTAAAAAATAAAATCAATAGAGGCTATCCAAAGTACATGCAAGGCTATTATAAGGCCTTCGCCAGCTACGACACCACCTAATATTTGTTTATATTTATTTATTATTTCTTCAGTGCGGTTTTGAACATATTTTGAAATCAAACCACCTAATAGTAAAGGTATCGAATACGCAGGTGGAATCAGTAGACCAACCGCAAGTGTTATAGGAGATATATTTCTTTTATGAAGAGCTATTGAGGCAGCTATCCCTAATGATAAGAATCCTATAAGATATGGTATACCAAACTCATCAGCAAATGGTAATGAGAATGTCGTCAGTTTCATGAGACTTAAAACTGTGAATCCCATAAGCTGAGCTGTAGGAGCCGGAAACTCATGAGTACCAAAGCCAAAAGGGGGTTTAGAGAAAATGTATATTAGCCATGTTCCAATTATTGTGCCAAAGATGGTACCCGTTATTGCTGATTTTCGTATTGTTTCATCATGAACTTTTAATCTTCGTCCTAAAACATATCGGCCAAGCAAAGTTACTGCTGCGCTTTGAACAGCAGCCATTAACGTCATAAAGAGAATAACACTAGGGAAATTTATTGAGAAAAAGAGTATAGCTGGTACAGCTAATGCGTCTGTAATAAAACCAACAACCATACCTGTTTCGCTTGCAGCACGTGCTACAAAAAAGGCAGAAATAAGAACTAAAGGGAGGCCTATTAGTAACAGAAGAGGGGGGATCGTTATCGGAAAGAAAAAGCCTGAAATTGAGAATAAGAATACACTAATTACGTAGAAAAGTATTAAGGACAACAGAGAGCATTTCCATTGCTTAAGAAATAAAAACAAATTTTCCTTCGAAAAGAAGACCTCTACTGCCTCTCGCTCCTCCTCTTCTAAACTTACTGTTTTTGATTCCTTATACGCAGACCAGGCATCTAAAGCTATCGTAGTGCCAACAATTCCTATTGCTGTATAAAATATTTCTGGACGGGTTACATGTTCGCCAAAAAGTATGTGAGGATCTCGCTCAAGTAAAAACCAAACAAGCATAGAAAAAAGAGAACCTATGAAAATCAGAAGTGTTCTTCTAAAACCAGCAAAAAACCCTATTCCAACCAACATAGGGCTATTGCTAATACCAATATAAGGCGGAACCTCCGTGACCCCAACACCATGAGGTATTGTTCGCAAATCATATTTAGTCATTTGTGATAGCCCAATAATGGTACCCATGTACGCACCCGCGCCGAGCAAGCCAATCATCATATTTCTTTTAGTTTGGACGTTTCCCTCTGAAAGAGAAATTATATTTTGAACTTGAGCTTCTATTTGTGGCCAAGGTTCGTCCATGAATGCCTCCTTAGCAGGTTCCAACAGAAAAAGACCTGTAAAGCCAGTAAGCGCTATCATGGTAAAAATTAGAGGCATTGTTATTTCAACTTCGGGAATCCTTGCTAAGTGAGAGAACATAGAAATTGCAGGAAAAGCTACTAGGACACCAATATTCACAAGAACGGATGCCGTTGTTATTGTAATAACAATAACATTATCTTTAGGATCATACTTTCCAAATAAACTCAAAAGTATAAAACCCAGTATCTCCATTCCAGTAACGACAACAAATCCTACTTTTAGTTCTATATATATTTGCAAGAAAGTATAAAGGAAGGCTAAGAAAAAACCTACTAGTAAAGTATGTAAATTAAGTACATCTCTCTTAGCCATATTATGCACCACTTGACGTTCATTAATATCAATTTAAGTGGTAAGGCACAGATGAAAACAAAGCAATAATAGTAACAAAACTATTTACTTTTTCATCTTTATTTTTTTCGATACCTACGATCAAAATTCTTTTGTACATTTCAATAGTTAATTGAGTCAATAAATAAAATTATTAGTATGGAATTATTAAACAATAATATAAGTCTATTCTTAGGCGGTGGTTGTATGGGTGTGGCAGATGTTGTTAATGAGATTATGGCAAAGCATGTACAGATTGGTGCTGTAGTAATTTTCAGAAATGATGGAACAATAGTCCATTCCGTAGGGCAATGGCAATTGAATCCAAATGAAATTCTTGATGTTATTAAGAATAAACAACCATCAATAACAATTCAAGGTGTAAAATATTCTATTTTTACAAACACCGAAGATTCCTTTATAGCTTCTAATTTGCAAGGATTGGGTCATGTTATAGGCGCTGCGATAAATGATAAGGGATGGATTATTGTTTACGCTGGCAAAGACGCTGATAAAGCGGAGATATTGAGAACATTGATTGGCGCTTCCTCGAAACTGAAAAATCTTGTGTAGTTATACCCTTATAGAAACTATGAAAAATAGTTTATTTTCAGTGTCAGTCAGCCCATCGACATTCATCCTATTTGTCATTAGGTTGATCCATCATCATCCACACTAATTTTATTATATATTGGGATCTAAAAATTAAGATAAGTGGGGCCGCTGGGAGTTGAACCCAGGCTAGCAGGTCTCTCCTTCGCGCTCCAGAGGCTCGTCATCCTAGCGTCAGCAGACCTGCTTTTTAAAATCCTCTGGAGCCTGCCGTGCTACCTGGCTACACCACGGCCCCAAAATGAATGATAGCAGCACCGTTCCGTGGTCGAAATGGGAACGGGTGTTTCCCCTTGCCTATGACCGTCGGCAAAGCCGACAGCCATCCGGGCTTCCCGTCGGCTCTCGCACGACAGTACAACCCGGACCGCGCAAGGGCTTAACTTTCACGCGGTGCTGCTATCGTAAATGGATAAAATAAAAGTATTGATAAATTTTTCGATTATTGGGAGCACTTGTAAAAAATATGCCTCAAAAAATCAAATTTCAGCCCCTTTTGAAAAATAAAGCTCCGTATCCACTTATC
>JBECUL010000079.1:0-8616 GCA_040225955.1 Candidatus Asgardarchaeum abyssi
CCGTAATTACTGATAATATGGCTGCATATATAATGAAAAAAGGCTTGATCAATAAAGTAATAGTTGGCGCAGATAGAATCCTTAAAACAGGTCATGTTATTAATAAAATAGGTACCTATGGTGTTGCAATTTTAGCCAAATACCATGGTATACCATTCTATGTAGCTGCTCCATCATCAACTTTTGATCTAAAAAGTTCTGTTGATGACGTAATTATTGAAGAGAGAAATCCAAATGAAGTGATATTTATAGGAGGAACTAGAATAGTTCCTGAAGACGTTCCAGTCATGAACCCAGCTTTTGACATAACACCTCCTGAGCTTGTTACAGCGATAATTACCGAAAAAGGAATAATAACTCCGCCATATCATAAAAATATTCCAAGAATTATTTCTTAATCCTTATAATTTCAACCCTAGCGAAAAATTAATAAAATTGCATCAATAGTCTTATAATAGAATATTATTTTGCCCGGCGTAGCTCAGCTGGCAGAGCGCTCGGCTGTAGTTTACGGCATTGCGCCGTCAATATTATCAGCCGGCGCTCGTACATGCAGAAACCGAGTGGTCGCCGGTTCAAATCCGGCCGCCGGGACTATCCTTTTACTTCTTTTCGAGTAAAAATAGCGCCAATAAGCTCTTTTTCCTAAATCAATTAATAAACTCAATTAAAAACTGAATGTAAACACACTGCTGAGAGTGAATAATATTTTTTCATTTTTTCTTTCAAAAAGTTTTTTAACATAGTTAGTTTATTTTATCTCGGCGGCCGGGTAAGGCGGGGGGTTAGGGGTCCCCCTCACCGCAAACCCCCTATATGGCGGGCCGATGCTGGTACGGGTATCATGTTCTTGGGAATGTGCGCTGAGAATCCTGCGATGAGAACTCGCCCTGGAGGGCTGGGTGGTAGCTCGCTGCAGTCCGTAGGGACTGCAGTAGAGCTTTTACGCGGGAACCTGGTCAGGCCCGGGAGGGAGCAGCCTAACCGCGACACTTGGCGCTTCCAGGTCACGGGTTTGAGATGGGATTCTCAGCAAGCACATCCCAAGAACATGGTGCTCGTATCAGTCCCGGCCGCCTTTTACAAAAAATTTAATTACTTTCGGCAAGTAAAGATAATGTGGCGATGATGAATCTGACCCTGCCGAGGTCTAACTGGACCTGTGATGATGATCTTGAGTGCTTAGCCAATAATTTATTTATTTTAATAATCCCAGAAGAAATAGTTTCTGATAACCTCTGAAAGCTATTTCCAAGGCGGCATCGGCATCCGATACACCAATATTTGAATGGTTCTCTTTTATTAGAAAAATATTTGAGGGGGGTATAATTTCTTCATTTTGAAGATAAATCTTTATCTTATTAGCTATTTTTTTATTGCCACTTCCAATAAACACAAAAATTTTACAATTTTTTGATATACCACTTATCCATTTAACTTCTTGGAATAATTCTTTATCATTGTGTACTATATTTTTGTAAGATTCTATACCGTTTATTAAAACTGCCAATCCAGTTTTAGCTATACCAGGATCTATTCCCATAACCATATTGTTTATATTATCTTTTTGAGTAGCCTTTGCATAAAAAACAGCCATAGTTACAGCCCTTTTTATCGAATCTAAATCTCCGTTTTCATATAATTTTATGAATTTTGTGCCCTTTATTGATGAGTAATCAAATTCCAGTTCGTCATCAATAACTATTATTACTACCTTAAAACTTATAGCGTCTCTAATATCATCTATTACGCGAAAAGGTAAACTTCTAGATTTTAACTCCTTTAATAGATAGTAATATGTTCTATTACTTTTGGATACTATTCCAATTGGTAACATTTTTATCGTAAATTATTTTTATTTTATCAAATATAATTTGTACAAAAATTTTTTGGAGTGATACGAATCCTAAATAGGTGATCTAAATGCGATGGATATTTCCTTTCATCAGAAAACCAAAAATTAGATTAACAAAGCCTAAGTTGAAAGCTCCTCCAAGACCATCTCGTGGTTTTCTAAGTGTGGTATTAATTATAGGATGTTTATTCTTACTCGGTGGTGGCGTATTTACAATATCAAACATTGGGAAATCTTGGTTTATTCCTTTAGGGCAAAATGTAAGAACAGGTGGTTTAACATTTATATACATAGGTACATTAAATAGACAACTAGTTTTAGAAGGATTTATTGCTAGTTTTTTCATGGCACTAGGATTTATTGGTTTCATTTTCATCTTTGAAAGTTCGAAACATGCCAAAAATGTATATAGAAGTGGATACGCTGAAAGACTATTATTAATAGGCATAGCATTAGTATTCATATCATATATATTGCTGCAATGGCTACTCATTACAAAGTTACCAGGAATCTATTCGTAAATTTTTATTTTAATTTTCTAATGGGAATCTAAGAATGGCTACTATTCCTCCAAATCCTTTTAGTTTTAGCCCAGCTTCCGAATCTGAGTCTATTATATGTATTTCTCCCCCCGTCTGCTCAACTTTTTTAATGATATTATAAATCTTATTTCTCTTGTCTATATTCTCTTCATGAAAAATAGTATTAATAAACAACAGTTTGCTAATTGCGCTGTAATTGGCAGCCTTTTCAACAAAATCAATACCATACGCTACCATTTTATCATTCTTTGCGAGTCTAACAATAAAATCATTTACCAAATTATTGTCTTTTACTATTTGCAAGTTTTTAGATACTTTATCAAGGATTCCCCTTCTAATTGCTTCATAAATCCCTCCCTCTCCTGCTCCGCTTGTTGTTTCGACCAGAATTTTCTTTGCAATTTCAGCATCTCGATTTTCTATAAAACTCTTAAAATGAGATTTTACAAAACCTGGACCCACTATAATAATTTTTTCTGGATTATATCTTTCATTGTACTCTTTTAATGTTTTGAAAACTCTCCCAAAGAACTCATTCATTGAAGTTTCATGATCTTTTGGACTAAATCTTTTTCCAGGTATACTTACTTTAATTTTCCCAAGGATATTAATCCTAGAGCTAGAAATCAATCCAAATGCGGCATCTCCTTCATCGATACTCACTAAAAGAATATTAGGTAAATGTGTCGCATCAACAATTTTTTTAATTCTATCTAAAATGAATTTTGGCCAAAGATCTTTCTCTATTGTTATAACGTCATTTTCTCGTACTGAAATTGTATGGTGTGAACCTAATGGAATATCTTCAGGGCCTTTTATGATGGTTCCACTGATCCTAAGAATTAGTGGAAATGTTTGTAATGAAACTTTTTCAACTTTGATTCCAAGTGATATGCTCTTTCTGATAACCTTTTGTGTTATTCCATCTCTAGTCTGTAGTCTTATCTTTCTTGTAGTCCGACCGTACAACCTATCTCCCGGCACGATGATTTCCATTAGGTACCACAAGTCATCAGCATTTTCTGGCTTTATTGTAATGGTCCCTTTGTAATCCTTCAAGTTTTCATTTATTATTTTCATTCTTCACACCACATTTATTTTATTTTAGACAATTAACAATTAAAAAGCAATTGCTTCAGAATCTAAAAGATAATATTTAAGGTGATGGTTATAATTATTCATTGGTACTATAAAACAAGCTGAAAACAAAAATCGAAAGAATGTAATTAAGAAATACGCCGGGGCCGGGATTCGAACCCGGGCGGCCCGAATGGGCCACGGGATTAGCAGTCCCGCTCCATACCGTTCCCCGAAAACTCTCTAGGAGACCCCGGCAAATAAACCTATTGTTTTATATTTTCTCATAAAATATATTTTTTTCTATTTTTAGCCAAAAACTGAAACTATTACAATATACAATAATAGTGCCGAAATAGCAAGTACCCACTCCAAAGCGGCTCTTTTTACAGATATGTTCATTTCAAGTACCCTATAGCGCTCAGCCAAGCTCACACCGAAAACATACAATGGAAACCATATAATGGCAAAACTTTTAACAGTAAGGGGATATTGGGAAGCCTCAATAGCTATTAGTGCAGATATTGCTATAATTAAATTTATTGTCGCTACAGTCTTAAGGAAAACATCAAATTTTTCTTCCATTGACATGTAGCATCACCATGACTTTATAATAGCAACCTTTTTTCACTATTTATTTTTTCCGCAATTACAAAATTTAGATTTAGCAAAAAATAAATAGAGGAGTTAATTATTAGAATGGCAAGAACAGAAGAAGGTGTTCTTATGAGTATGAGTGGTGGATTGGCCTCAAGATCCTTTTTTAAAGAATTAACGTCATCTTTAGATTTAGAAGTACAAGTTATAACGACCGACGATAAGGTGTTTACTGGAATACTAAAAGGATATGACCCAACATCTTTATCCATTTGTCTCGAAAAAGGAAAACTTCAAGATGGAACAAAGTTTGACAAAATTTTTCTCTATGGCCAGTACATTAAATATTTAATGCCAACTGAAAAATTAATAGATCTTAGACCTCTCGTTGAAAGGTTAACACGATTATTCCCAGCTGGTGGTGTAAAATATATCGAAGATACTAGGACAATCATTGTTATGGATAAAGTGAAAGTAACTCCAAAGGGCGTTGAAGGTAGTGGAGCCATTGCTAAAAGAGTGAAAGAGATATATGATCAATATATGAGCGAAATTAGTCAAGGAGAATCCTTATAATGAAAAAACTTATAAGTAAATATCCATAGGAACACCAAAAAGCTGGAGGGAAAAAGATGGGTCGCGTTAGACCTGAAATTGTAAAAAGAACTGCGCGTGAGCTTTTAGAGAAATATAGAAAAGCGTTTACAACAGATTTCGAGCATAATAAACAAATGGTAATGAAACTAACAAACGTAAAGTCAAAAAAGCTTAGAAATAAAATAGCTGGGTATATAACGCATTTGACTAAGCGGGAAGAGATTATTTAATTTTGTTATACTTTACAATCTTAATTAAAATTTATAAAACAAATAATATGCTAAGAGCTTTATTATTCATAATAATACATTACTAAGTTTATTTTGAAATCTCTTTTATTTGTGCGACTAAATTTTTCTGGTAGAACGATCTTTTAGCTTATTTTTATAAATGCAGACGAAAAATTTTTAATCTGGCAAAATAAATAAATCTGCGAGGTGTTCATAATGCCTAGAGAAAGGAGCTCAAGACAATTGCCAATAGCACCAGTTGATAGGTTGATAAGAAAAGCTAATGCTGAACGCGTTAGCGAAAATGCAGCAGATGCTTTAGCAGAAATACTTGAAGAATTGGCTCTCGAAATAGCTCAGAGGGCTAGGGAGCTAGCAGAATTCGCTGGAAGAAAAACGGTAACAGAGAAGGATATTCGTTTAGCTTATAAACAATGGCGACGAAGTATGATTTAATAAAATAATAAAAAATAGAATAGTAAAACATAAAAAACCTTTTTTCATATTTTATTTCAAGCCCCGGTGGTGTAGCCAGGTCAAGCATGACGGGCTCTCACAGTAGCATATACTGCTACTGGAGTAAGCCCCGTCGACCCGGGATCGAAGCCCGGCCGGGGCATATTCTTTTTAGCGGGCGTCGTCTAGTCTGGACTAGGACACTGGCCCCCCAAGCCAGTAACCCGGGTTCAAATCCCGGCGCCCGCATATTTAATCCATATAATAATAGTTATGTTTTAACTTATTCTTCAAACTATTATCCATTAGCTCATGTAATATTGATGTTTTTTCATTAAATAGTCTTTAATGTTTAAGATTTCTTGCTTTAAGATTTCTAAGTTTATTTCATTTTTTGCAGAGATTGAGATTATCTTATCAAATAGTTGAGTCAAATAAGATTTAACTTGGTTAACTTTATCCTTGCTAACAATATCTATTTTGTTAAGAACTAGAATTTTTGGAATATCATTAGCATTCAAAGCAGCTAAGATCTCATTACACGTTGTAATTTTTTTGATTATTATTTCAAGAGGGTCGCTAAGATCTAATACTATAAGAATTAAATCAGAATATGTAATTTCTTCAAGAGTCGATAAAAAAGCATCTATAAGAAAAGGTGGTAAGTTATAAACAAAACCGATTGTGTCGGTAATTAATATGCTACCATTATTATGGTAATTCTTATGATTTTCTGGTAATAATCTTGTGTATGTTCCTAAAGTTGTGAACATTTTTTGGTCTACGGGAACATTACTGTTAGTTAATTTATTTAGGAGTGTACTCTTACCAGCATTCGTATACCCAACTAAACTTACAATATAAAACCCCTTTCGCTTTCTATATCTTCTATGAATCTCTCTATGTTTTCTTAAACTAGAAATTTTTTCTTTCAATTTAATCATTCTTTTATTCAATTCTCTATAGTATGCATCTACTGGATATCGACCAAGCCCATGAAAGCCTGGCTTTTCTTTTTTCTTTATTTGTTTTATTTTTTCTTTATATATCGAGACATAATAACTAGTCCTGGCTAATTCGATCTGCAACTTTGCCTCAAGAGTTCCAGCTCTTTTATCAAATATCTCTAGTACTAACATTATTCTATCCAGTAATCTTTCATCCTCAATATTTAGCTCCTTTAATATGTTCACATATTGATTCGGTTTTAAATCGTTACCAAAAATAACTTTATCCGGCATTAGCTCATCAATTAAATTTTTTAAGTACAAAATCTTTCCTTTTCCGATATTATACTTACTATCCTCTTTTCTGATTTGCCTAATTGAATGTATAACTTCATAATCAGCAGATTCGACTAGTGACTTAAACTCATTAAATTCCCAATCATCTTTTTTATTCTGTCGAAGTACTATTATCGCTGTTTGTTTCATTAAGCTCATCTCTTTTTCTTAAACTCTATTATGTCACCTAGTGTAAGTGCTTTCTTACTTTTATCTATCTCTGGTCTAGAAGGCTCGATTGGTTCTGATACTAATAACTTTATATCAAGAGCTTTTTCTATTTTTCTTACCACTTTTAAAGGGGGTTTTACTTTGCCAGATTCTATTTTTCTTAACCAAGATTCTTTTTCCTTAATAATTTTAGCTAATTGTGTTATTGATAAACCCATTTTCTCTCTCTTTTTCTTTATCCTAATATGATAATCAGAAACTAAATCGATGTCTTCAAATGGGAGGGGTTTTGCCTGTACTCTTTCCTTTTGAGTGAACCCCTTCAAGATGACTTTCTTGTTTTGTTTTTCTTCTTTCTTAATGGTTCCAAATTTAGCACAATCCTTACATACTAATAGCTCAGCAGTATCGATTATAATCTTTGTAGGAGACCCAAAAATCTCTTTTCCACAAATCTCACACTTCAATAGTGTCACCCTCAAAATATAAATTAATACTTACTACTTTGTTTTCTGTTGTTTAAGAAGCAAAATTGCTTGAGCTAAATCTCCTTTAGTCTCAATCAAAGCTTGTCTCGCTATGTCTAAAGAAACTCCTGCTTGGGCTGCAACTAACTGTACATCCTCCTCAGGTATTTCTATTTCTTCTTCTAAAGAAGTTTCCTCTATATAGCCCCCCACTATTTGGAAGACTTGCTGCCCTCCAATGCTCATTTTTAGTACTTGTTGTGGTTTTGAGATAATGATTTTTCTATCTTCAAGGGTTATTATTACATCGGAGACACCCTTAAGCATTTCCATAGCTTTACTCATTTCCTTCATTAGCTTTGCCATCATTCTGGGGTCAATTCTACCATATTTTGGCATTATACGCACCTCATTTACTTAATTATATTTTGTTTACTTAATGCTTACAACTAATAATTGATTAATTAAATATTATTTTATTTATTGCCTTTCTTAATGATGCGTTAATCATGATTCTTGCATTTAAAAGAAAATTCCAGATTTTATTTCTTCTTATGCCTAACTTTGACTGCTATACCTGTTCTAGAATTTTTCATTTCATAGCTGGTAAGAATGGCTTTCCCAGTCGCTAATATTTGATTTTCCTCATCAACTATAAATACTTCATCTTCAGGGTATATATTTTGATCAGCATCTACTATGTACTTAGCGGGTATAATACTACTTTTCTTTAGAATCTGTTGAACGATTTTAGATACAACTACTTTCTTAGGTAATGTTTTTAGCTTCTTTTTTATATACTCAGCGCCTTCAATATTAAAAATTAAGAATCCATCGCTTGGTCTTATAGTTGCTATTAGCTTATCGTTAATGTAGATATGCCTTATTTTTTTAGTACTCTTTGAAATGCCTAAAATAACATTTTCAAATAGTACAAAGGTGTTTCTTATTTGAAATTGATAATTAAACGTACCGTTAAGTATCATTAAATCTTTAATATTTGCTTGTCTTTTTAGCATATATTTTCACTTTAATGTTTTTCACTTTATTTTGAAAATTTATATGCTTAAACTTTTTTGTTAATCAAATTATTTTTTATTTCTATGAAAAACTTCGTCGCTCTATGCTTCGTACTCGTTACTTCCTTTTATTTTTTATGCCTCTCCGTTAACACCCTCCTACCAGTCTCGGCCATCGAATTAAATCTTTTGAGCTTACGTAGTGTTTAAGAAAAAAATTGTCCACTTTTTAGAGTCTGCTTGATAATCGTGTATATAGCATTCTCACGCATAATAGCGCTCTTAAACTTCAGCGAATATAGCGCCCAGATAAATTTATATT
>JBECUL010000080.1:0-8348 GCA_040225955.1 Candidatus Asgardarchaeum abyssi
AGGATTGAAAAAATTAGGAAAACTTATGTTTTTAATAAATTTAAAATTTGTATTGACAATGTTGTAAACTTAGGATTATTCGCTGAAATCGAAGTAGCGTGTAATAATAAAGATGAAATAAAAAACATAGAAAATGAGATGTTTCAGTTTTTAAAAACTGAAATTTCTGATGATGTTGAAAAATATATCGAACCAAAAACATATTTAGAATTAATTTTAGAACGAGATGAATAATTATGTGCGACTTGGAAAAATATTTAGACAAAATAATGTTTTTTTCAAAGGCTATTATGGGTAAATCTTTCCATCATGGCTGGCCACATGTAGAACGTGTACTTAACGTGGCTCATAAAATCTCACAAAAGGAGGGAGGACATTATCCAATAATAAAAGCTGCTGTCTTTCTACATGATATAGGAAGGTACGTTGAAAGATCATTAAATAGCCATCACGCAGTTCTTAGTGCAGATATAGCTAAAGAATTTCTAAAAAGTATAGGCGTTTGTGATTATCACATCTCAGAAATAACCCATATTATTATTTCTCATAGTTTCACATCGGGTATTAAACCAAGATCTCTTGAAGCTAAAATAGTATCTGACGCTGATAAGATTGATGCCTTAGGAGCGGTTGGTGTTATCCGTGCATTTCTTTTTGGTGAATCAAATGGTAGATCTCCAAACGATACATTGCAACATTTTATAGATAAATTATTTAAACTTCCAGATCTCATGTATACAAATACTGGTAAGATTATTGCAAGGAAGAGAGTTAAAATAATGAAAGTAGTTTACGAGGAATTACTTAATGAATTATCTATTAAGTAGATTAGTACGTATTTTACTTTAATCTCGAAAAATTTAAATATTGACTAATTGAAAAACAAAATAAGCGTGTTTTATGCTTTAGCTTTTGTCATAATTCTAAGTTTATTTTTGGGGGTATAAATGTGAATAATTTTGATAAGGCAAAACTTATACTAAAAGGAACAACGTCAATAGGTGTAAAATGTGTTGATGGAGTGATTTTAGCTGCTGATATGCGTGCAGTGAATCAAGAGTTTAATATCGTTAGTGAGAACGTTAGAAAAGTTTTTTCTCTCATAGATAATAGAGTTGGTATTGCTCTTTCAGGAATAGTTGGTGATGTTCAAGGATTAGTCGATTTAATGCGTGCTGAGTTAAAACTTTATTTACTAGAAAATGAAAAAATAAGTGTTAGAGGAATAGCACAATTTATTGGAAATTTTCTATTTAGAAGTATAAGACGTTATCCATATATTGTTGAAGCTATAATTGGTGGATATGACGATACAGGTTATCATCTTTACGGCCTAGATATGGCCGGAAGTATAATTGAAGATAATATTATCGCAATAGGTGAAGGAGCGACTCTTGTATTTGGTGTTCTCGAAGCAGTAGATTTATCAAAATTAAAAGTTAAAGAAGCTAAAAAAGTGGCACTGGATGCCTTAAAATCGGCTAGTAAAAGAAGCGCTTTTACAGGTAGTAGGATACAAATGTTGTTTTTGAGCAAATCTGGAAGTCATGAGGAAGTTTTAGAGGTTTGAAATAATAAAATATCAACTTATAACCTTTAATTTTTAGGTTAAATTAAAGTTTTCAAATCTGAAATATGGAGCGTATGTGTAATGGAAACAGCATCTGTGAAGTCTCTTAATGAGATTAAGGAAAGAATAATACAATATTTACCGCCAAATGCGCAGATCACAAAAATAGAGTTTGAAGGACCAGAAATAGCTATTTACTCGAAGAACCCGCACGTCTTAGTTGATAATGGCGAATTAGTAAAAGCCGTTGCAAAAACTCTGCAAAAGCGAATTGTTGTGCGTGCTGATCCATCAGTTAGAATGGATAAAGAAGCAGCAATCGAAAAAATAAGAGAAATAGTACCCCCTGAAGCGGAAATAACGAAAATTATTTTTGATGATACCCTCGGGGAGGTAATAATTGAAGCAAAAAAGCCAGGGCTTGTTATTGGGAAGAATGGAGTCACATTAAAAGAAATAACAAGAGCAATTTTATGGCGACCAGTTGTAATACGTAAACCTCCCCGAGATAGTGCTATTGTGGAGCAAATTAGAGGGATTCTTCAAGAAACTGTAGAGAAACGTCTTCAAATGTTAAGAAATGTTGGATTTCGGATACATCGTCCACAAGTTTTTAAGAATGAATGGGTTAGGGTAATAGGTTTAGGTGGTTTTAGAGAAGTTGGGCGTTCAGCAATATTTGTTCAAACAAAAGAGAGTAATATTTTAATTGATTGTGGTGTGAATGTAGGTTCCCCTGAACACGCATTTCCTCATTTAGATATACCAGAATTTAGTATAGAAGATCTAGACGCTGTAATTGTTACGCATGCTCATCTCGACCATAGCGGCTTTATTCCATTTCTTTTTAAATATGGATATAATGGGCCAGTTTATACTACAAGACCGACAAGGAATCTTATGGTTTTATTACAATTAGATTATCTGGATGTTGCTGAACGAAATGGAAAACTGCAGCCCTATTCACAAAAAGATATAAAGAAAGAAATAATACACACTATAACATTAGAATATGGAGAGGTTACTGATATCTCTCCAGATGTTCGTTTGACGCTTCACAATGCAGGTCATATACTTGGATCAGCTATAGTTCATTTACATATAGGAGACGGATTATATAATATTGCATATACTGGTGACTTTAAATATGCAAAAACTAGACTCTTGGAACCTGCAAATACCACTTTTCCAAGATTAGAAACCCTAATTATGGAAAGTACATATGGTGCTAAGAGTGATATTATGCCTCCTCGTCCAGAAGCCGAAAAACAATTAATTGATTTTCTTAACAGAATTCTTAGTCGAGATGGTATAGCATTAATACCCGTTCTAGCTGTTGGACGTGCGCAAGAGATTATGTTAGTTATAGAGGAGGCAATTCGGAAGAAAAAACTTATGGAAGTTCCTGTATTTATCGATGGCATGATTTTAGAGGCAACAGCAATACATACAACTCATCCAGAATTTCTTGCAACCGATCTGAGGAATATGATATTCCATAAGGGGTATAATCCCTTTACGGCAGAAATATTCCATGAAGTTGGAAAAACCGCTAGAGAAGATATTGTTGAATCAGGACCAGCAATAATTATGGCAACTTCAGGTATGCTAAATGGAGGCCCATCTGTTGATTACTTCAAACTCTTAGCTCCGGATCCAAAAAATGCGATAATCTTTGTAAGCTATCAAGCAGAAGGAACATTGGGTCGCCGAGTTCAGAAAGGAATCAAAGAGGTACAATTTCCAGCTACTACTACAACTCCCGCACAGGTAGTACAAGTAAATATGGAAGTTGTAACAATTGAAGGATTCTCTGGACATTCGGATTTTAAACAATTAGTAAGGTACATACGTAACTTAAGCACGATGCCTGAAAATATCATTGTATGTCATGGCGAAGAGGGTAAATGCCTAAATTTAGCCACAACAATTCATAAACTGAAAAATATTAAAACTATGGCTCCAAGGAATTTAGAAGCTATAAGATTAAGATGATGGATTTATAAATTCCTCTTCTCTCTTTCTTATCCTAACATGTTTTGGTGTAATAAGTAAATAAGAAGTTTCTCCTATTTGAGCAATATCCCCTCCCACACGCTTTGCTAACCCCCTCAGTTTATCAAGTAATCTAATAATCTCTCGTTCATCATACGCTTTATTTAAAAACGACTCTAGGTTTACCAGAGCTATATTTCCATTAAGTATCTCTTTTTCAATAGGATTTAACTCAAAATACGATTGTCCCATAATATCAAATGATACTATTTCTATCTCACCTTTGGATTCAAGTTCTTGTTGACTTTTTTTGCTCTCAGTTGCCCTTTTCTCATGAGATACTGTTGGTACTATACCAAACATTATAGGAACATTCTTCTCGTCACCGTCTTCCTCTTTTTCCTTTTTTTTACGCCATTTCCAAATCTTCTTAAGTCCCATTAATTTGCCCCCGTATGTATATAGATATAGTAAGTATATTATCTCTTAATAAGTTTTTACAGCTTGTGTGTTTTCTATTATTTTTTATTGTAAGATTATAGCGCGTTACTTTGTCATTAATTGCTTACCTATGTTCCAAAAGTTATCTTTAAAGTAATGTAGTGTCTTTATTATTTTCCCTTTACTCATATTCTTTATCTCTTTGCTGTCAAAAAGAGCTATGCCCAGAGCTATTGGTATCTTTTTGTCTATTTCCTTTATAAGTACTATCTGATCTTTTTCGATATCTTCTGATATTTCAACAACGCCTGGCCTCATAACGTCTGCGCCATTAAGAATGTGGGGTAAGGCTCCTTTGTCTATAATAACATACGGTAAGTCAACGCAGATTTTCTTGTATATTATAACTGCTAAATGTGGCACGATTTTATTAAAATCTGGGTCTAAGACTATAATACTGGGGGTACCCTCTATAGAAATTATTCCACTATCGTTATCCAAAAGTGCAAATTCTGCAGATCTGGCTTTTTCTAAAAAAGATCTTAAGTCCTTATATGTTATCTTTGAGAGCAGTTTTTTAATCTCCTTTTTGCTTAGAAATCTCCTATGCTTTATTTTCATGAAAATCACCATTAATTTTTCGAGGACTATTATGAATTATGAAAAAGGTATAAAAAATAATTCGGTAAAATGTAAGAAACTTCTAAAAACGAAAAATATATAATAATGATTAACTTGGTTTGTAAAACAAGAAAAGAGATATTTTCGGAGCGAGAGAAGATGAGCGGTGAACGCCCATTAACACTATTATATAATTCTCGTAATACATTAGTACTTGTAAGATTGCGTGGCGGAAGACAAGTTAGGGGAATTCTTAGAGGTTTTGATACTCATATGAATTTGATCCTTGATGAAGCTGAAGAAATCTTGGAAGAAGGCAATACAAAACCTAGAGGAACAATTGTTGTAAGAGGTGACAATGTAGTATTTATTGCTCCAGTTCCGAGGTGATTTGTATGACAAAAGGCACCCCATCGTTTGGCAAGATGAATAAAAAGACACATATTCGGTGTAGAAGATGTGGAAGACGTGCATATCATGTTAGAAAGAAAAGGTGTGCAGCGTGCGGATTTGGAGCATCAAAAAGAATTCGTAGGTACTCATGGCAAAACAAGAAAGTCAATAAAGTAAGACTTATATAATCAATAAATAAGCTTCTCTATGCTTAATTAATGAATATCAATATAATATCATGTTTCTATATAATTTGATCTAGGAGAGTCTATTATGAAGTTAAGTGAATTTTTTACAAATCTTAAAAGAATCTTACGTTTAGTAAGAAAACCATCTTGGAATGAGCTTTGGATAAGTATAAAGATATCTGCGTTAGGTATAATAATTATCGGTTTAGTTGGTTACGTTATAATGATTATAGCTACTGCAATAACCGGCAGTATTACTGGAGGCTAAAGAGTTGCCTGAAGTAAAAGTACGAACACGTGGTCTTTATGCTATAAGAACAACAGTAGGACAAGAAAGAAATATCGCTATGTTAATTGCTGAGAGAGCGAGGAGTAAAAATTTAAATGTATACTCTGTCATAGCCCTAGATGAACTAAGAGGATATCTCATAATTGAAGCAAAAACCAAACATGATGTTCAATTATCAATTATAGGATTGCCTCATGTAAGAAGTAAAATTATAGGAAATTTTGATATATCTGAGATTGAGCACTTCTTGGCACCAAAACCAGTTACAGAAGGTCTTGAAGTAGGTGACATTGTAGAAATAATAGGAGGTCCATTTAAAGGCGAAAAGGCTATAATTGTTCAAATGAAACCTGAAAAAGAGGAAGTAACTCTTCAATTATTGGGATCCTCGTATCCCATTCCTGTTATAGTTAATGCAGGTTACGTAAAGCTTATTGAAAAAGGACATAAAGAGGAAGAAAGTTAAATTGTAATAGCCTTCACTAATTAAAAACCCTAAGAGGTATTTGCCATGAGCGAAGACAAAATAGTTGTAGAAACAATGGTAGTTGGTGGGAAAGCAACAGCAGGTCCTCCATTAGGGCCTACTCTTGGTCCTACTGGTGTCAATTTAGCTCAAGTTGTTAATAAAATAAATGAGTTAACCAAGCAATTTGAAGGGTTAAAGGTTCCAGTGAAAATTACTGTAAACAAAAAAACTAAAGAATTTGAAATAGAAGTAGGTGTTCCACCAACATCTGCCTTATTCCTAGTAGAGCTTAAAAAAGAGAAAGGAAGTTCTAGAGCACATGAGGAATTTATTGGTTCTTTAAGTATGGAGCAAGTAATAAAAATTGCGAAAATGAAATTACCTAAAATGAATACAACATCTCTTAAGTCTGCAGTTCTTTCAGTGCTTGGGACGGCTGTTTCTATGGGTATAAAGGTTGAAGGTAAAAGGGCCAAGGAGATACAGAAAGAAGTAAAAGAAGGGAAATGGGACGATCTTATTTCTAAATATGAAGAAACATAGCCGATCTAAAAATAAATTTTTAAGTGATTATTGTATTTTCAAAACAAACTAAAGTATTTGTGAGGGATTAATTTGCCAATAAATTATGAAAATGTCTTAAAAGCCGTTAAAGAGGCTCGAGAGAGAGCAAAAAAACGTAATTTCATTCAAAGCTTCGAGTTATCTGTAAATCTAAAAGATGTAGATATAAAAAAAGCAAGAAACAAACTACAAGGAGAAATTACATTTCCACATAAATTTAGCAAACCCGTAAAACTTCTAATGATAGCTGATGGAGAGTTGGCAGTGAAAGCAAAGAATGCAGGAATTGATGTCATAGATAAATCAGAAATAGAGGTTATTGGATCTGATAAAAGAAAAATAAGAAAATTAGCTAAATTATATGATTACTTCTTAGCAAAAGTAGATCTAATGCCCCTAATAGCTAAATTCTTTGGTCAAGTTCTAGGGCCTCGTGGTAAAATGCCTACACCAGTACCACCCATGGCAAATATCGAATCCTATGTAGATAAGTACTCACGAACTGTAAAGTATCGTGTCCGTGATACACCAACAATAAACATCAAAGTCGGTGATGAAAAAATGACTGATGAGCAAGTTGCTGAGAACATTATTGCTGCAATAAATACAATAGTGAGCAAATTAGATAGAGGGTTTGGTAATGTTAAGTCAATGTATGTAAAACTTAGTATGGGCCCGGCTGCTAAAATAGAAACATAGGTGTTTATGATGAGAAGACAAAGAGTTGTAGCACAATGGAAAATAAAAGAAGTTGAATATCTAGCGAATTTATTAAAGAACTATAAAACAATAGCAATTACAAAAATGTCTAATATCCCATCTAAGCAGATTCAAGAAATACGAAAAAAATTACGAGATATTGCTCTAATTAAAATGTCTAGGAGCAACTTGATGAAAATAGCATTGGATAAAGTTAAGGATGTTCATCCGGGGGTCGAAAAGCTAAAAGATTTTATAAATGGTCCTGTAGCTTTTGTCCTATCAAATGAAAATCCGATTTCTCTTAGCTTTATTCTTCAAAAAAATAGAATTCCTGCGCCAGCAAAAGCAGGCCAAATCGCACCTAAAGATATAATAATTCCACCAAGAGATACTGGTGTAGCTCCAGGGCCTTTCATAGGCGAATTGCATGAACTTGGCATAGAAACGAAAATTGAAGGTGGTACTATTCATATAGCAAAAGAAGCATTGGTTGCTAAGAAGGGAGATGTGATATCTGAAACTTTAGCGATTGTGCTGAAAAGATTAGGTATAGAACCCATGGAAATAGGACTGGATCTTCTTGGCGCGTATGTAGATGGAATAATAATCCCTCAAGAGATATTAAGTAAACCCTTAGAAGAGTATGAGAGCGAAATAAAAAATGCTGGATTAGAAGCATTAAATTTATCGTTAAATATCGGCCTATTTACAACTGAAACTGCTCCATTCCTGATACCAAAAGCTCATATAGAAGCCATATCCTTTGCCATAAATGCTGGTATATTAACGAAGGATACATCTCAATATATACTCCCTACTGCCTATATGAAAGCCTTAGCTTTGGCGCAGAAACTTGCAGAGAAGAATTCATCATTGGCTCCAAAGGAGTTACAAGAAGTCCAAGTATCTGCACCTCAAACACCAGTACAAGAGGAAAAGAAGGAGGAAAAAGAGGAAGAAAAGCGTGAAGAAGAAGAGATAGGTGGGTTAGCAGATCTATTTGGATAAACTTTTATCATATATTACTCATCCTTTTATCCAGTACTTCCGCATTAATTAGGTGAAAAATCCGTATTGGTTGCGAAAAAATTATTTTTTCCGCCGCACTCCTTTTTG
>JBECUL010000081.1:0-8029 GCA_040225955.1 Candidatus Asgardarchaeum abyssi
GCACGGGTTGAAGAGTGTGGATTATGTATTTGTAATGATGCTGAGCTACGTCTTAGGGACCGTTGGCAACAATATAAGGAGCGAGGAGGTGGCGAATCATGTATTTGGCGCATCACCCATTCTCGGATGTTACCTATAAAAATCCGTTAAATTTTTAAAGGAATACTACTATATTTATGTGAATATGCACAAAAATAAAGAGGTGATTTTCATGCCATGGTGGTTCGGTGGAAGAGGCAGAGGGTGGTTTTGGAATTGGTTCTGGTTAGCTCCTATGATTCAATACTTTGCAAGTAAAGGTTACTACTATATAGGACCTTGTAGATCGGGATTCGGGCCATGGGCTTTCTTTATTACTCCTACAGGTCAGATAGTTCATGCGTGGCAATTACTAAGTACTTTACTTCCAACAACGTATGCTCCGTATCCCTATTACAGTATGCAATCACCTGAAAGTGAGCTAGAATTTCTTGAGCAACAAAAAAAGATGCTAGAAGATCAACTTAGAATTCTCAAAGAACAACTAGAAAGACTAAAAGGAAAGTAAGGTGATAGCCATGAGAATCGCTGTTGCAACTCAAGGAGCTGGCGGATTAGATGATTTGGTATCACCCATCTTCGGAAGAGCTATGAGTTTTACGATTGTAGAAGTTGAAAATAATGAAATCAAGAATGTTGAGGTTCATCCAAATCCCGCAATCTCTGCTATTAGTGGCGCAGGTCTTCAAGCAGCTCAGATTTTAGCAAATCTTAAGGTTGATGTTGTAATTGCAGGTAGCTTTGGACCTAATGCATCAGCAGCACTTTCCGTTATGGGAATTCAAATGATACCAGGAGTTGCGGGAGTGAGCGTGAAAGAGGCAGTTGACAAATATATAAGTAAAGAGATAACACCTGTATCGCCCGCTACTCAGCAAATTCCTCAAGTTCCTCAGACTACGCCAATGTATCCATTCACATATCCAGCAATGCCCTATCCGTTTTCGAAAGATGATGAAATTAAATTGTTAGAATCTCAGATTAAATACCTTGAACAACAGATTGAGCTAATTGATAAAAGAATTAAGGAGTTAAAATCAAAGAAATAAACCACTAATCTCTATCTTTATATATGTTAACTTTAAAAAAGGAATTAGTATAACTCGTCCAATAGGTACTTATAAGGATAGTCTGATTTTTTAAGAACCATTATAAACGCTGATTCTCCATCAGGATAATAATTATTGATACTGGATTTAATCTCAAACCCTATATTCCTATATAAACGGATCGCTCTTTCATTGCTGATTCTAACTTCTAAGAATATCTCATCCACAAAGCTAAATAATGTGTTGATGGCAGTTATTAAAAGACGTGTGCCAACACCTCTTCCTTGATATGACGGATGGACAGCTATTGACAATATATGTCCCCGTCCGTCCCATTCTATTCTTGATATTATAAAACCAATTAATCTATTATTTTCCTCAGCTACAAATGAAAAATTAGAATAATTTTTAATAAGCTCTGATAGGAAGTGAAATGAGTAGGGGTCTTTAAAACAAAGTCTTTCTATCTCAAAAATATCGTAGACATCACTCTCACGAACTTGCCTTATAAACATATAGTTACTTCCCCGGTACTTATAAATCATATAAAGTTTAAGAATCAAAAATTTAATTTTTTCTAAGGGTGATCTTACTTGGTGTATGTATTTTCAGTTGTTGGCGCATCTAAAAGTGGGAAAACTTGGTTAATTGAGCATATAATTCCAGAGCTAATTAGTAGAGGTTTTACGGTTGGAAGTATAAAACATACTCCTAAAGGGTTTGAAATAATCAATAATAAGGATTCAACTAGACATTTGAGTGCTGGATCAAAAATTGTTATATACGGCAATAAAGAGAGCTGTGCGATTAACGCACTATTACCATTAAATGAGAAAACATTCAATTGCTTTTTATTTCTCTTTGACCTCTTTAATATTGATATTGTTGTTGTTGAAGGATTCAAGTCCCTTAAAATTCCTAAAATAGTAACTCTTCGAGGAGAAAACAGAATAAATATTAATGAAATAACAGGACCTATTCTTTGTATAGTAAGTGATAGAAAAGAAGATTTTCTACAAAAGAAGATTAAATCGTTTAACGACATAAAAGATATTGTAAGTATTATCATTGATAACTATGAAAAAACGTATGTAAAGTTTATAAAAAACTTTCAAGTATCACTATTAGTAAATGATAAATTAATACCGCTAAACACATATATAAAGAATGTTATTGGATCCGTCTTGACTGCCTTGATAAATACGTTAAAGGGTGTACCAGAACCGAAAAGCATATCTGTACATATCAGAAAAATGAGGTAGAGATATATTATTTATAAAATTAAAATATAGCTAATAAAGCTGCAATATATACACTTGCCATAATAAGATTTATGAGTACCACAAGGCTGCCATATTTTAAGAATGTTTTAAAGGGTATACCTTTTCCTTCTTTTTCTGCTATGGATAATATCATTAGATTTGCAGGGGTTCCTATAGGAGTCATACAACCGCCTAGATTTGTACCTAGTATTAGTGCTATGATGAAAACATAATAATATCTTGAAAAACCAGCAGTATTTACCAACTCATCAATTATTGGTAAAAAAGTTAGAGCTATAGTTACTTCATCTAGAAAACCAGATGCAATTCCAGCAAGCCAGATAATTATTAATAGAGGTACCATGGGGTTTCCACCGCTTATTTCAGCCAAGATATGTCCAATAGTTTCTAAAATGCCCGTGTACTCTACCCCACCCACGACAATAAATATTCCAATAAAGAATAGAATGTCGCTCCACTCTATTTCTTTCGCTATTTTTTCAAAAGATGTACCATGAATAATCAAGAATAATATTGCACCAGTAAATGCGACAATATAAGCTGGAAAAAGGAAAAAGCCTACTACCATTCCTATTAAAACCGCTAATGAGGCATAGAAAAGAAATTTGCTCGGCACTACACTCCATTCATCAAATTCCATAATCACCATTCTTCTTAACTCAGTGATTTTTTCAGGCAATTCAACAGTTTTCGTCAATATGAATGATATTATAATTGCTAAAATTATAGCAAAAGGTAAAGTATGAGTAATAAAGAATATATAATCTAAATCAACCTTCTGAGCAATTAATATAGATGCTGGTGATGCAATTAGCGATGTTAAACCACCTATACTTATAGCTACTGCTTCTGACAGTAAATAGGGTTTAGGGTCTATATCCAACGCTTTTGTTATTGATATTGTCAGTCTACCTAGTATTATAACTGCGGCAAGAATTGTCAAGAGACTACTTAGTAGGATTGTTAGAAGGATAAGTAGAAACAAGAGCTTTTGAGGGCTCCCTCTTGTTAGTTTTACTATTTTTATGGCAACCCATTGAAAAAGTCCAGACTCATTAACAACAGCACCTACAACCAACACACCAAACATTATAATTAAAGTGGGGAAATCTATAAACTCGTCAATAACTTTTCTAAATACTACGTTAAAATTGAAGTTGAAATGATAGCTGAGAATAACAAATGTTAATAATCCTCCAGCAAGGGCAACTATAGACTTATCGGCCTTCTCAGTAAGGATGATGAGCAATGTTCCAAGGAAAATTGCAATGAGAGCAATTGAGGTAGGAGTCATACTATCATCTTCCTCCATAAAGTTCTAGCAAGTTTAGAAATCCAAAAATTAGCAAGAATTGTATTGAAAGTAGATATATATATATCTTTTGTAAGTTTTTGAGCGAAGGAATAATTATGAGATTCCATATCTTTCTATTTTCCTATAAAAATTTAAATATGTGTAGCAACAAAATAATTTAAAATAAGATTTTAGTTTTAAAAGTAGATTGGGGTGCTACTCATAGAGGAGAAAAGGGAGCTACGAATAAGTATTGAATCAAATGTTTATAAGATTCTTATTGGAGGAGATTCTGGGGTTGGAAAAACGACATTGGTCAGAGTTTTATCAGATGATATGCTATATTATACTGGGAAGACTATAGGCGCTACCTTTGGCATAAAAAAGTATCAGCTTGGTAGTTATGGTAAGGAAATAATTTTACAATTTTGGGACTTATCAGGAGATTCTCGATTTCGGCATCTCCTCCCTCTCTTTGCATATGGAGCAGATATATTGTTGCTAGCTTTTGATATATCTAATGTAAAGACTCTTAAAAGTCTATATAAATGGTACTTATTTCTGATAAGAGCTACTGGTAGAGTCCCTGTAATATTAGTTGGAACTAAAGTCGATATAAATAGCAGAGCACCGATGAGAAAGATAAATAAATTTAGGAAAAATCTGCCAATTGCTTCAGTTATATTTACAAGTGCATTGAAAAATATTAACATAGACAAACTGTTAAAAGCAATAATAGCTAATATAATTCTGAGAGGAAAGGTGCCTAAAGTAAGAGTAACAAAGGTTTATCCATTAAGCAATATTGGAAGAAAATAACTTTAATATCAATACACTTAAATTCTAATTTTCTTTTATTTCTTGTAAAAACAATATTTATACTATTATGGAGGAATGACGTGTGGTTTCATGGGGTCGTTCTTTTATTGTCGCATTAAAGATAGTTATCTTTTCCTTGGTATGGGCAATACTTGGTTCTGTAATTGCAAGTGTATTGATTTTTGTAGTTATGCCATTCATGATATACTCAATAAACCCTAGCGATCCTACAACAATTATAATTGCATTTCTTCCAATAGCAACTATTGTTGGAATAATATCGGGGCTTGGTATTATTGCTACGACTGTAAAGTTCATCGTTGAAGAAAGCGTTAATGAAGTAAAGCAAACAGTATTTCCTGCAGCAAGTTTACCAACACAAACCTTTACGCCTCCACCGCCACCCCAAATGGCAACCGAGTCAGCAAGGCCTGTAAGTATAGAAAGAACAGAAGAACAGAAAATATGTCCTTATTGCAAAGCAATAAATCCAGGTGATGCTAAATTCTGTAAGGTCTGCGGATCTAGATTACTTTAATTTCATAAACTTCCATTATTTTTGATTTTTTAAAGGAGGTATTCTATGTGGTAAAGCCACATATAGCTTGTGATTTAGGAGATATTGCAGAGAATCTAGTAATTACTGGCGATCCGAAAAGAGTTGAAATCCTTGCTAAATTTTTAGATGAAAAGCAAAAAGTTGCAGAGAATAGACAATATATAACATATACTGGGAGGTATAAGGATATAGAAGTGAGTATAATGAGTACAGGAATAGGAGCAGCAGCTACAGCAATAGCACTGGAAGAAGCTTACGATTTGGGAGTTATGAATATTATACGAGTCGGTACTATTGGTGCACTTAGACCTGGAATAAAAACTGGTGATATAATAATACCATACGCTGCAGTGAGAGATGAGCATACTAGTGAGAACTATGCACCTCCAGAATTTCCAGCTGTAGCAACCCCTAAAGTTTATGAGACACTAACAAAAATGGCAACGAAAACAAAATTGAAAGTATTCACAGGAATTATATGGACAAGTGATATCTTTTACTTGAAGGAGGATTGGCTATATAACTTTTGGAAAGAAAAAAATGTAATTGGGGTCGAAATGGAGACTTCACTCTTGTTTGTATTTGGACAAATAAATGATGTTCAGGTTGGTTCTATTCTTGTTGTTGACGGCAATATAGTGGAAGGGACAGGAAAAGGTCAGTTAGAAAAGGAACAACCAGCAGATAGAACTACCAAGGTCATGAAGAGCCTAAAAGAAGCATTCAAAGTTACATTAGAAACATTTGTTGAACTTTCTAAGGAGTGATTATTATATAAAGAATCCTCTCTCCTCCTTTCTATGTATTAAATTTTTTCTCATAATAACTATTGTTCCAGAAACATCTATAATAATAAGTGTAATCATTCCACTGAGTAATGCTATACCTTTAGGACTTTGCCATGTACTCACTATTGTTATCCTTAATGCAACATCCACTTTTGGCTCAATATATGTAGAGATTATCGTCCCATTGTCAAGAAATAGAATTAGATATATAGTTTTGAGCACAAATATATACCGACCTGGTTCTCGCATTATTGCAAACATTTGAGTTTGAATAGATGTCATATTTCTTATAAAGAAAAATTGAGTGAAAAATAAATTAGTTTCATGGGGAGTGAAGCCATTTGTTTTATTGAAGAGGAATATTACGCCAAGAATTGATCTATTAATTATAAAATTCTTTATAGCTATAGCTACTGTTAGATTGCTTTCAAAGACATCATATATGGTGGCTGGCATAGGAAAAGTCTCAAGCGTGATCTCTAATGTTAAATTTCTAAATATCTCATTATTTGAGTTATTAAGAGGAAGAATGTATTTTAGAGATTGTTTTTGTAATTCAGGGGTGGTGCTAATGCTGGGAAAAATTATTAGATATACAATACCAGATAATAATATGGCTATTAAAAGAACTATAACCATCGATAGAAAGGCTTTCTCATTCTTATATTTTCTCCTTAGATTAGCTACAAACAAAGTTAGTATGGAGATAAGAAATAGCATAACTAATGATGAATTATATGAGCGTATCTGCTCCGGAAACTGCTGTACTTTGAGGCATCCGACATATGCAGCATAGGTAGCTCCTTCGAGAATGGTATTATTAACAGTATCATACTCAAAAAGAATATAAATTCCTAATGATACAAAATCTTGAAACTCCGTCAAAACAACTATAGAAAATTCAATTGTGATCTCTTTCTCTACAAAGATAGAGAGGGAGCTTATCTCCTCATTTGGAATTATTGTGTAAACAAACTCTTTGTTTTTATCTATTGAGAATACTTTAAAATCAAGCCTTTTTACTCGAGCAGAACTTACTATTTCTGAGACTAGAAGTAAACTTATGTTACATTTTACATTTTCACCAACAATCCAAATAGGATAAGTAGTTATTTTAAATTTAAAGAAAAGCTGATTTTCTGGAATTGTTTCAAATACACCATATGTTTTAAATTTTCTATTACTTATTAGTCTATTTGAGATGTTTTCCATGGAATGTGTAATAACTAGAGAGGCCATTGAGAACAATATTATAATCAACCCAGCTAACAAAATTTTCTTTACTTTACTATTGTTCATTTACAGCTACACCCTCTATTTCCATCAGCTCCCTTATGATAAAATTATTAAGTGTTATTATTAGAGGAAAGCCGATAAAAAGCACGCCAAATATTATTAACAAGAAGTTATTAGTTAAGGATAAAATCCATTCAAAAATTGAAAATGAAAGAATACTTGCAATTATGATCTTAAACACAATACCACCTCCTTCAATTACAAGATTGTAACTTCTTACGATTGCTTGGGAGAAGGAAACTCCATTAAGTATGATAATATATGGAGTGAAAATAAAGAAAATGCCAATTACCCAGTATATACCTTTTAATATTAAGAAATAAAGCTCGGATTTCTCTGTAAGGAAAAAATATTGTGGTGCTTTTTCCAGCAAAATCCTTAAAACATTTACGAAAAGGAAAAATTTAAGCATTTCAAAATAGCTATCCCTAGCCCCTATGTAAGGTAGCTCAAAATATCTATCCTTAGGCTTATGTTCTCGTATTATAAGAATTAAGAGATACGAAGCAATATATGCGTGTAAAAACGTGAATAAAAGCTCAAAGATGATGTCCATTAGAAGAAAATCTTGAGGAATATACAAGTATACATTAAACATATCAATCGTTGGTGGTATTAAAATCCAGTGAAAATCTATTTGAAACCCTTTAGGGGGGATGGGATAGTATGGTAGCGAAAAAAGGACTATCACCATAAAACGCAATAATAATATAAAAAGTGCATAAGATAAAGCAATTTTAGCTATTAAAGGATCCGTGACTTTTGGTCTTGTTAAAACTTTCTCTGCAAATGACAAGAGAGTATCACCGCTAAAGTCTGAAATGAAAAAACTTATAACTTGCCGCTCCTTTTTATCAAATATTGGGAGCCTAGGGGCCGCCGATTTATTTTTTGGGGCTTCG
>JBECUL010000082.1:0-7887 GCA_040225955.1 Candidatus Asgardarchaeum abyssi
TCCTCACTGAAAGTGATGGTCCATATACATACCGTAACATGCAATTAGATTCTAGTCTCATTCCTAATTTAGTTCATAAGATATCCGAAATTAAAGAGGAGGATGAATCGTATATAAAAAAGATCATTTTTGAGAATTTAAAGAAGATATTACTTTAAGCAACAGTAATATTTTCGAACGCAATTGATGGTATTTTCCCGACTGGCAGAAGAATAGCGTCACCCGCTATGTCAATGATGTTTTCTAATATCTTATAAAAATTCCCGGCTAATGTAACTGATTCTAATGGCGTTAATTTTCCATTTTTCCATAAAAATGCATTTGGTGCTACAATTGAAAAGTCACCTGTTTCTCTATTTGAATGCCCAACCCCTAGAATCATTGTTTTTACAACAATAGCTTTATCAAAGGATTCTATAAAGGATTTAAAATCTCTAGTACCGTCTGGAATAATTATGTTATTAAAATTCACATCAATAGTATTATTAAATGGTTCAGTACCAAATCTCGAAATTCTTGAGGCATTTCCTGTTGGCTCTTTACCAAGTTTATACGCACTATATGTATCATGTATAAATGATTTAAGCACTCCTTTTTCAATAAGCATGTTTTTCATCTTTGGTATGCCTTCATGATCAATTTTTGTGGTATTTATCCCTTCTGGAAGCTGCCCATCATCAATTATTGTGAGTTTGCTATCAGCAACTTTAACATTTTCTTTATCAGAGTAATACGAACTCTTAAGCATAGCATTTCTTCCAGAAAGTCCAAATGTCAAGATATAATCTATCAATAAGGATAATGGTCTATTTTCAATAATTACTGGAATCCTGACCTTCTCTTTTAATTTTCTTGCGCCAAGACCTTCTATGGCTCTTTTAACCGCACTTTCAGCTATTTTGCTAAAATCTGGCACTTTCCTGCTTACAATGTAATCAAATCCACTTTTACTTTCTGTCTCTGTTTTTGCTATGCCGTATATCCAACCAGTAATTTTAGCATTTTCGCCCCAGTCATCGATACCTTGAGAATTCACCACAGCAAAAAGTTCGTAAGATTTTTCAATCCCTCCTTTTATAGCCTTTATTCTAGAGTCATATTTTATCATTTCATTTTTTAGATCAATGACCGTTTTTAGTAATTCTTCTGATGAGAGTTGAGATAATTCGTCGTCAATAATTCCGTTTTTGCTCTCACGTTTTATTGGACTTGCGAGTTTTGTAAAATCTTTATCCTCTAAAGTAAGGTTTGCAAGCTCAATTGCGCTTTTTGCGGTATTCTCTATAACAGAATCCTTTATACTTGATGCGCTTGCAAATCCAACTTTTTTCCCTTTTACGACACGAATGCCAATCCCCACAGGATTTCTTTGATTAACTTGAATCATAGGTCCTTTTATAGTAATGTATGTTGAACATGCTGCATAAATAAACGCTTCTGCATCATCTGCGCCATTTACAAGTGCTTTTTCCACAGCACTTTCAGCAATAGATAAGAGGTCATGGCCGTTTAGCATCATATTATTCACCTCCGAATTTTACATTATTTGCAATTAAATGTGGGCCTCCTAATCCAACAGGAAGTGGGTATTGCCCACCTTTACCACACCCACCAAAGTATGATGTTTTTATTTTTAGGTCATTAAATGCTACTTCTACATTTTTCAGGAAATCTAGGATATGCCCTATTAATGAAACTTCTCTGTATTTTTCCTTTATCTCACCATTCTCGATTAGATAGGCATACGATGCTTTAAACATAAATGTTCCGTCCTCATTTACTTGACCACCGAGGGAATCAACAGCGTATATTCCATTTTTTAGAACTTCAAATTTTTCTTCTATATTTACATCACCTGGAGCAAAATACGTATTTCTCATTCTCGGTATTGGTGGATACCTAGTATCCACGGCTCTTGCGTTTCCCGTAGGCTCCATATCTAAAATTCTTGCAGTTTGCCTTGTAAGTAAATAACCATTTAAAGTACCATTTTTTAATAATATCGTTTTCTTGGTTGACACTCCCTCATCATCAACAGGCAACCAGAAACCACCTCTCTCTGGTACACCTTCATCAATTATTGTCGCTGCATCCGATCCAAGCTTTTCGCCTAGCCTCCCTGATAAAGGACTTAAATTAGCTACTACAAAGTCCGCTTCCGTCAAATGCCCGAAACTTTCATGAGCCAGAACTCCAACTAGATCATTATGTATGAGAGCTCTAAATTTTCCAGCTGGGGCTGCCTTAGCTTTTAGTTTCATATTTGCAACTTCTGCAACCTCTCTTCCTAAATTTTCAGCTTGTGTACCGTCTTTAAAGAACTCAAATCCGTATACGCCACCTTTGCTATCCCTATGTGATGCAATTATTCCGTTTTCTTTTTCGACAATGATAGTTGCAATTCCAGTCAATGTGAAATGATAAACCTGCTTTATGTCTTCTATATTCATAAAATATCGTTTTCCGTACTTCTCTCCGTACGTTGCATCTATAAGCACTGCTTTTTTAGCGATCTCTTTGGCTGTTTGATAAATAATATCTATTTGCTCTTTTTTCTTATCCATAGGAACTTTATCAAATCTTATTTTAAGAGTAGGTGGTATGAACTCTCCTGAAATCATTTTTACTTCAGCGAGTTGAGTCGGCATTTTTATATGCTCTGAAGCTACTTTTGCTGTTTTAAAAGAGTTTTCTACGACTCTTTCAATTTCCGCTTTCGTTAGATTTGACGTATATGCATAAGCTTCGGCACCCTTATAAATAACTCTAACGCCGAGCCCAATCTGCCTCCTATTAACAGTTCTCTTAATGATACCATTTTTAGATTGAATCTCGAAAATGTTTATGTTCTCGCCACGAGCATCAATATATGGTATGCGTAGCTTTTCTGCCACTCTAATTGCATATTCTAATAAATCTTCCATTATTATCCCTCAGATAAATAAGTATTTTAAAATTAAGATACTTTGTATTTATAGATTGTTTTAAGATATGCAATAAAAGTTCGCAAAAATCAAAAAATCTCTAAAGTAAATAATGCATAAAATTTATACATTATAACACCCTTATTATTAGCTTGCTAAGAACTATTTTTAATAATTGTCTAAGAAAATCTCATATAGTTTTAAATATAACTTATATTAACTGTGACATATATTCCCAATAATACAATCACCACCTGAAATAACCAATAGTTTGAGTTAATAATTTTTAAAAGCTGAATATTATAAATAATAATGGTGGGAGGTCTTTAATTGTTTTAATAAAAAACTCTCTTCTAATATGATTTATCAGAGGGGTAATTTAATGGATGAAATAAAAACGTTCGAAAATTTAAAAGAGGAAATAATTGATACTGGCTTTTGTATTCATTGTGGGAATTGCGTAGTAGCATGTCCTTATAATCTTCTTTATTTTGATAGAAATTATAATGTTTTAAGAAAATTGGGCACAAGCTATTTAGATAAAAGTTATTTCTCTACAGTGAGCGACGCTTGTAGAAATTGTAATATATGCTATTCAATATGCCCTCAAACAGCAATTTTGAGCTTGGATGTTCTTGAAGAAACAGTATTCAATAAAAAATCCGAAAGTTTGTATGGCAACGTTATTGAAGCATATGTTGCAAGAACATTATATTATGATATTTCGGAAGGGGCTCAAAGCGGGGGTGTTATAACTGCAATACTTTGGTATTTATTAGAAAATCGTTTAGTTGATGTAGCTATTGTTGTTAGCTCCATAGAGAATAATAAATTGTTACCTCATCCCATAATTGCAAAAACATTTCATAATTTAATATCCGCTCAAACGAATAAGTATTCCCTTGTACCAATAATTTTAAAACTTGAAGAGGCAATAGCTGATGGTTATAAAAAAATAGCTCTTGTAGCTCCGCCATGTCAAGTAAAAGCTCTGCGATATTTACAAGCAGTAAAAGATGAAAGGCTTAAGACATTAGCTGACAGTATCTTTTTAATTATTGGAACGTTTTGTCTTGGAACATTCCCGATGAGCTTTTTACGTAATAATTTTCTCAAACTAGTAGATATAGATATAAATGAGATTGATAAAATGCGATTAAGTGAAGAGGGACTCGAAATTTACAGCTTGAATCGCTTAATTTCAAAAATTCCTACATTTAAGATAATTAGTAACTTTCATGCTGCCTGTAAGACATGCCCTGATTTTACTGGAATTCTATCAGACATTTCTGTAGGGGAAGTAGGTTCTCCTAAAGGTTGGTCGACGGTATTAATTCGTTCCCAGAGGGGACAAGATGTTTTTAAAGGCGCTATGAAACAAGGGCTGCTTGAAGCCTATGAGATCGATAAATCCTCCATTTTAGGGATTGAAAATATTTCAAAGGAAAAGGTAAGACGAGGCTTTATCTCCGAATTTGGTAAAATAAGTAGTGGCTTAAGATCTATTGAGGAAGAAAAACCAATAATGGCAATTTTTGTTGTTTTTAACACTGGAGAGACTATATATAGCCGGGTTTTTGTAAAAAGCTTAATAGATTCTTTGAGTCGAGGAAAAAGCGATTTATTTACTGGTGCATTAACAGCAATATCTACGGTTTTAAAAGAAACTATTAAGAGTAAAAAATACTTGGAAAAGATAGATTTTGGTGACATTAAAATTCTTATCTCCTTCAGAAAAGATTTCTATGTTGCTATTATCACAGAATATGATAGCGTTAGATTAAGAGAAAGACTTGAAAGATTTGCAGAGGCTTTTGAAGAAAGATTTTCAGATAAAATACTAAGTTTTGATAGTGTTATAGAACATTATTATGACGCAGATAAACTATTGGAGTCTATTTTTGGTCTAAAGTTAGAAAAAACAAACTATTATTAATGGGTGGGTGTTTGAACAGCCCGCGGAATTTGGGGAGGGAGGGGAGATCCTGAAAAACTAGTATAATTGCGGGCTTTTGCTCCACCCACCCATATTTTATCTCTTATGCGATTTTTCTCTATTTATATGTTTACATAAATGCATTAAATTTTTTTTGGTTTATTTAAATAAATCTCAGAGTTAAATCTGTTATAGTTGTATTAATTATCTTTTTCTTTAAATATTTTTTAAACTTTTGCATGAGAATCTTTGACTTGAAGTATTGAAGAAGTATTCAAATCTACGTATATTAAGATATAAAAAAGTTTTTCGCATAAAATATTATTAAACATTTAACTTTACTTGCCTAATCATTTTACTAAATTGCATAATTATTAAAACTTCTATATAATTCATATAATCAAAGAAGAGTCACTGGAATTATTTATTAGATTAAAAAAAGAATTGAAGATATAACTAAGATTAAGCTCGAAATAACATGATGGCAAAATATATAATTACATTGGATAAAATAAAATGTGTAAAGTATATTATTGCAGTGAATGGTAATAGATAGTAGGTGAGTATTTTGTTTCAAGAGAGGAAAGATAAATATAATCTAAAGATTCTTATTGTAGGAGAGGGGGGCGTCGGGAAAACCTCTCTTTCCTTAAGAGTCTATAAAGGAAAATTTTTTCCAAACCTTAAATCCACAATAGGTACTGGAATATATGCAATTTCCTATAGAATAGGTAATGATATAGCAACTGCTGCATTTTGGGACTTCAGTGGTGAGGATAGATTCAGAATGCTTCTCCCTCCATTTTGCAAGGGGGCTCACAGTGCTATTTTTGTCTATGATTTAACTCGTCCTAGTACGTTTTCGTCATTCCCAGAGTGGCGTGATCTTGTTTTCCAAAACACTGGCTACGGATCTATTCCAATAATAATTGTTGGTAATAAAGCAGATCTGCCGGATGCCCATAAGCCCCTCCCAGGGACTAATTATGTTACTAGTGCAAAGACCGGCTTAAATGCATACGAGGCATTCGGTCATGCTGTTAAATTAGCTTATATGGAGGCTAAGAAAAGATATGGTAAGACTAAGTGATTACTGTCCTCTTTGTAAAAAGCGTATAACTATTTATGTGGATGAAAACTTAATAAAAGAAAGTACTCATTATCCAGTTACTATTGTAAGCAATGATATTTCTCTAATAGGAAAACCACATAGACATCTAATGTATGTAGATGCAAATTTACAAAGTAGAGGAATTTCTCCTGCATTTTTAGGTCTTCCTATAATAGTGGATTTTAAATACTTAGAACCTGAGGATAACGTTAAAGAGGGGGTATTCTTCGAGGTTATAGACTTAGATGAAAAAATAGTAGATGCTAGATTGCTAGCTCCCCTTTCGCCACAAGAATTAACAAACCTTGGTATTGAGAAGGCAATTCTTCAGAAAATATTAACACTAAGTTCCCTTGGTAAATATTATTCTCTTATTGCTCTATCTAAGGATACAGATCAAATAATTGACTTGGAATTCTCTTTTTCCATCCTTGAGAAAAAGGTTAAGAAGAAAATCAAAATAGAAGGTTTATTCCTTCACCTTATTGGAGTAAAAAATCGAGTTGCCCTATTTGCATCTGTAGAGAAAATATCCATAAATAAGAACTCTGTTGCGTCATTATTAAGAAGTTATCGTAAAGACGTACCTACAGAGGCTCTTAAAGTAGCAGTAAAATATGTTTTAGAGTCGGATATTGTTTATCCAGAATATGTAGACCTTATATTTAAATGGAATTATAGGATTTCATCCATTAACATGTCAGCTTTGATAAACAATTATTATGTACCACCACGACTATTACCCATCGTCAATAAAATGGTTACTTTCTTAAAAGAACCAGAGAATTGGAATCTCCCTATAGGAGAAGTAATTTCAAGGATATCAGCAAAACCTCTTGAGTTTATAAAATTTTTATTCTATCTCTCTACCTTCAACTTAGTAGAATTGCAAGGTGATTAGATGATAGATCCCGAACATCTGTTGGAAAAAATAGAACCATTTGAGTCACGTAGGCAAGCAATCTTAAATATCTATAAAAATTTTAAAAGCGCATGCAAGGAAGTTGAGAATCTTCTTCTTTATTGCTTTTCTGAGTTATTCTCAGAAATTCAAATAACTATAGAAGATCTTAATTATAACAAAAATCTTTTTAATTCCATAAAAACATTAGCTGATCGATATAAAATATTAGAGTTTTCAAATGATGAAAGTTTTCAGGTAAAAAAATGGGCTAAAATGCCTGAATTTAAATTTATTAGTAGTGCTCTGATAACTGAAATTATTGATGTTCTAACGCAAACTTATAAAAAATCACCCTCTGAGGTATCTATATATTCTCCAAAGTTCGAATCAATGATATATTCACTCTCGGTGGATCCATTTTTTGTAGCTCTTATGCTTCATACGTTAAAAAAGATGGCTAGAATGCTAAAATTTAAGGAGTATAATAGAGTGTTAATTATCTCCTCGGATTTCATATATTTCCCACTTATCTTAGTAGAAAGTTTAGAAAACGAATTCAAAATAGTTTCGTTTAAGACAAAGAATGCCGCGTTATTAAAAATCTTAATACAAAAGGAAATCCCGATCGTGGTTGATACTGTAGAACTGAAAAATCTAAAAGAAAATAATGAAAAATTCGACCTTGCAATCTCTTTTCTTCCATTTCAATTTATATCATTTATGGATATAGATACATTTCTAAGTAATTTATTTAACATTTCTCATACTTTTCTGTTTTATCAGCCTACTATCTCATCTAAAACCATTGATACATGTATCCTAAGCTTCTTCTATGACCTATCCTTTCTAAGAGAAGATGAACTAATATCCTTAATAGAAAAGCAAAATGCAACAATTCAACAGAAAGATAGTATTTGGCTTGTAAGAGTCCATAAATAGTCTGATATGAAAAACTTATAACTTCGTCGCTCGTTTTCTAATATTTAAAGAGGGTGCGTGTGGCCGCCGGCTT
>JBECUL010000083.1:0-7830 GCA_040225955.1 Candidatus Asgardarchaeum abyssi
ACTGGGATTTTTCCCGGTGGAGGATGGTCGAACCTCCCCGCCGGGGAATCTTAGGATTCCCCGCACTTTAGTGCGGGGAGGAGGTCAAGAATGGAATAATGTATAAATATTCTCGCTCTCTAACTTGTATTGCAAATTAAGGTAAACTGTGGGGAAAATTGTGAAGATTCAGAAATCAGTGGGAGGTGTTGTATTTTCAATAGAGGATGGTGATATTAAGTTCCTACTGATAAAAGTAACCTCCAAGAATGGAAAAGAGAAAGAGTGGTGGGAGTTTCCGAAAGGTATTGTTGAGCCGGGAGAAAAGGAAATAGATACATTGAAGAGAGAAATAAGAGAGGAAACCAATCTTACGGATATTGAAGTCATTAAGAAACTTGGGGAAGTGAAATACTGGTTTAGAGACTACGAGACAAAGGAGCTTGTGAGAAAAACAGTTAAATACTATCTTGTCAGGAAAGTCTCTGGAGAAGTCAAAATTAGTTGGGAACACACAGATTTTAAGTGGGTGTCCTTTGATGAGGCTCTAAATCTTCTTACTTACGATACGCACAAGGAGGTTCTAAGAAAAGCATATGAGGAAATTAACAAATACGTAAAAAGAAAAAGAGAAGGAAAGAAAACTATAATAAAAAGTGATGAGATGAAGTCACTTCAGGAATTTTTCTAATGCTACTAAATTATAGTTCATCATTAGGTAATTCCGCTAAAATGTCCATTTGAGCCTTCCAGATTAGAGCGTCAGCTTTGTCTCTTAGCTTTTTAACATACTCTGGATTCAATTTTACAGCCTTTTCAAAACACTCAAGTCCTTCTTCATGCCTCTTGTTCATAAATAAAGCAAATCCTTTGTTATACCACGCCTCAGCAAAGTTTGGATCTATTTTAATTGCCATATCAAAGCAATTGATTGCCTCGTTAAACCATTTAAGCCAGTATAACACAATACCTCTAGTGTTCCATTCTCTTTTATCTTTTGCATCTATACTTCCAGCTTTATATAATTCTTTTATAGCTTGTTCGGTGCCTTCAAGAGAGTAGATTCCCGAATCTCCATGAATAGACTCTAGGAATTGAGCAAATGACATTTGTAATTGTGAACTGGTATCATTCCTAGCTTCAGCTCTTTTCCTCTCCAATTCAAGTTTTATCGCTCGATCATAGCAATATAAGGCATCTTTGTACTTTTTTAGGTTGTATAATGCATTTCCTTTCCCAAGCCACAATTCAACGTTTTCTGGATGCATTCTTAAAATCCAGTCATAACATTTAGCGGCATCTTTATACTTCTTAAGATTCATTAGAACATTGCATTTTTCGTACCATGCTTCAAAAAGATTTGGATCTATTTTAATTGCTTTGTTTAAACACTTCAGAGCCTCTTTAAATTGATTCATTTTTGATAGGATGATACCTTTTAATGCCCATGCATGTGCAGACTTTGGTAACATTTTCAAAGTTATATTAATAATGCTAAGAGCCTCTTCATATCGCCCTAGCTCATAGAAAATCATACTCTTGCCCATTAATACATCTAATTGTCCAGGACTAAGTTTTAAGGAGTTATCAAAACATTTAAGCGCTTCATCGTATCTCCTAAGCTGATATAATAGGTGACCCTTCGTGGCCCATATGCGTGCATCATTTGGATTTAACTCTAATGCCCGATCTATTGTTTTTAAACTCTCTTCATGTCTCCCGAAAATAAATAAAACGTTACTCTTAATATTCCATGCGGTGCTATCATTCGGATTTAATTCTAATGCCTTATCGGCATATTTAAGAGCCTCTTCATATTTACCGTATTGAAATAGGAATAAAGCCTTGCCACTCAATGCGATCGAACGTGTTGACTCAAAGTTCTGAAGATTATCAAGAGTTTTGAAAATCTTATCGATTTTATCATTACTAATAGCATTACTTTTCAAGTCAAAAAGCCCTCCTTAATCCTTAAATTATTATCTTCTTCTCTCTTTTTACCCGCACAAAATCTCATGAAGGTCACCACTCAAACCCGATTTACAATATTTTTCATTAAGACATTTTTAAAGTCCTTAATTATCACCTACGGGATAGAGCCTTTCAAGCCTTATCGGAAACTTGTTGTCCCTCAAAGTTAATTTATAAATCTTTCTTTTTTCTAAGAAGGCTTGCGTGGATTGCTATATGCCCTGCGCGCAAAATTTAGATGATAACGAAAACAGTAGCAGGTATTATTTTAAACAAATTAAACTCAGGCCAAATAGCTAATAAAAATCTCTTATACGACTTAAGAGCTGCAGTGTAAAATTTTCCCTCCTAGTAGGAAAAATGATGAGCGACTTTTTTCCCTCCTAGTAGGTCATTCGACAAAATGAGCCTCTCTAGCCGGCAGCTTTTAAGGCTAGACGTTCTCATAGATTTTAAAGTTCTAAAAATTAATCTATGCAAGCAACTTGCGTCTCAACTTGTGTCTGATGATAAAAATAAGAAAAAAGCTTACGTTTTCTCCTTATTACTTCATGAATATCTCCATGCAGTTGGTATTATCAATGAGACGCAGGTTAGGAACTTAGTACTAGCTATATTGCTGAAAATATTCGGTCAGAATCATTTAGTTACTAAATTTTCAGTCGGTAATCCATTCCAAATCTTTAATGGGCTACGGAAGATTATTCTTCAGATTGCCGTGAATAAGAAGGATAATAAAGTTGTATTTATAGATAAATTTGATGCGGATAACGCAAATTATTTCATATAGGTCTCTAATATAAGGGAATAAAACAATGTAAAAATGCTACGAGGACACTAAATACATATTTATTTTATTAAGGATTATAGTGAAAACGTTTTTGCTACCATAATTGGTGGTAAGTTCTGGAAAACGATTCTGATTTTGACTAATATTCATAAAGTTTTGAAAGTGGCAGTAAGATACAATAATATAAATATAAGTGAAAATAAATAAATTCACGAGGTGAGCTAATGCCCAATGTAACATTTTCAATAAATGATGAATTATACAGTAAGATGAAAAAACATAAAGAAATAAATTGGAGTGCAGTTGTCAGAAAGGCCATTTCAGACTTCCTTAGAAAACTAGAAAGTAAAGAGAACATAATTAAAATGAAGGAGCTAAAGAAAAAAATGGAGAGCCTTGGAATCAACTTAGAGGATATTTCTCTTGAGAATGCAATAAAACACTATGAGAAAATGAGGGAGTTTGAATGGAAGAGATTCTCTACGACACAAACATCTTAATTGAATTTATAAAAAGGAATAATTTCACGATAGATGGATATACGACCATTTTGAACGTAATTGAGTTTCCAAAAGCAGTATCTCTGAAAAATTTAAAAGTTATATATCCTAATACTGAAGATTACCATAAGAGCCTGATTATCGCTGCAAAGCTTCTAAAGAGGGGACTCCAATTCCTGCGATTGATATAATCATAGCGGCTGTGTCTATAAACTATGACCTTGTTTTAATTACAAAAGATAGGCACTTCAAATATATCAAAATGGTCGAGCCAAAGTTTAAACTTCAAATAGCACATATGTGATTATTAGTATAAATTTCTGCCTATCTCTCCGTCGCACACTTAGCGTCCATTTTGTCTTTACCACTCATTTTAACTGGAATTTTAAGATTCGCCCGCAGAGAGACTTGATCTATCTGTGGCATCTTTTTTATTTTATTCATATATTTTCATTCCTACCAACCTTTTACTCAAGTTACCATATAAGTAGGAAGAAGAATAAGTCGTATTCATGAATAAAATAATGCAGGTAATGTAAATTTTTCATATAGACCCGCCTAATAAAGGTATCTAACTAAATTATTAACTCTGACTAATGTCATAAGGCTTTAAAAATTTCTCTTTCTTGTGAAATTTAACTATTAGTGATAACTTTTCTTTCTCAATAGGATGAAAATTACCCGAGCTTGCTAAAATCTCCTTAAAAAAGATAGCATCGCTAGACGTATCATCATATATTTTCTTAATCAGACTTAAAAAATATGTTTTACATCGTGCATCGTTAATTATTAATTTCCTAGCTATCTTAGCTCCCGCCAATGTTATGTAATAAGCATCTTCTCTTTCGCCTACCCAAATTGTATTTCGCTTTAAATCATCATACTTGGTTTTAAAAAGATAAACAGACCCCTCATAAAGCCATTCAATTACCTTCCAAAATAGTTCGGAGGACACCATACTGCTTCCATATGGTACCTTTATTTCCTTTGGAACAGTCAAAGGCTTCTCTAAAGTTCCCATAAAGAACAGTAATAACAGAACCTTCCAGTGATTAAAATCGAATTTTATCCTCTGGAAAATAAAGTTCCGTTCAAGATATTCTATAGCATCTACAAAGCCACCTCGCCAAAGACAATGAAATATCTTCGCATAAGACAAGTCTTCTCTTCTATTCAAAACATCCACCTTCCTTGAGGTCGCTGAGAGCGTTTTAGATTTATCATTTCACTCAATAAATTATAGCCAATGCAAGAGTATACTGAACTATTATATCTATTTTCCAAAAAGGTATAAAATATTTACTGTATAATAGTATACGATAAAAGGTAACGCAATGCTCTAATAAGATTACCATGTATCAGTATACGATGACCTATGCAGCGACAAAAGAGCGGTCTCATTAAAGCTCTAGAGAGAACGGATGCCATAGACATATTGATATACGTCCTTGAACACGAACCGATCACAAGAAGCACACTCTTCAAAGAGGGATACAACAGAAACACTGTAAGACTTAGAATAAATGAGTTGACAAGCGCTGGTCTCCTTCGTGAGGAGCCATCAGACTCATTTCCTTATGAGATTAAAATATATCTAACAGAGAAGGGACGGAAAGTAGCAGAAATTCTGAAAAAGCTAAAGGTTTTGGAAAATAAGAATAAAAGTTGATGGGTTAATTAACATTTTGTATGCTTCATTTTAGAATTTCTTTGTAATCTCTCTGGCAGCTTGAAATGCAATTAGATGTCATTTACCTAATTTTCGAAAGGTTCCGGAGCTGAAAGCCTTCACATTATTATAGAAAATCTAGCACTTTACATCTGAATGCAGCACGATTTAAATTCTTCCAAGAATGTCAAAAATAGCTTCTACCTTCTCTTCATGAAGCCTTGCAACATAATAGAGAATTTTCTGTTTCAAATCCTTCATATCTTTGCTCTCACTAAGTAGCCTCAAAGACAATAATAATCCGAGCTCAATCCCAAACTCAAAAGGATCTTGTACATCTTTTAGCCTTATACATGCCCTTCTAGGATTTAGTTCATTAGTGGTATCTTTCTTGATTATAGTCATAGAGACCACCTACTTCTATAACTTTACTTTAAAGAACGTTATAATATACTATATTTATTACATAAACCTGAGCAATAAACAAAATTCCTCAGCTTAAATTAAAAGCACATATGGAAAATCATCAAAATCTCATCCACATCTAAAGTCTACAGTAAATGAGAAAATATAGAAATAACAAGCTATCTATACTACAAATATAAACCAATCGCCGTGCAAATCACATGCTAAAATCCTCTTCTCATCAAGCCACTTTAATTGGTATATGTAATACGGATACCGCCACTCCTTCACAACTTCAAAATTCTCGGTATCAATAACTCTGACACACTTGTCTTCGAGGAATACTGCCGCATATCGTCCAGATGGCGAGAAGCCATAGCTGATACCCTTGCAAAACCTCAGCTTCCCTTCAATTTTACAACGCAGGCGAATACGCTTAACCACATCACCCTTCAAATCAATGTACAGCAACTCGTCCCAACCAGTATTTATGAGAGTAATATATTTGCCGCTTGGATCCCATTTAAGATCCAAAAACTCATCTTCATTAGCATACGGCTGGTTAATCAGCCACTTCTTGCTATACGGCCTCGCTACCATTAGAAAACCCATAAGGTCCATCGCGGCTATTAACTTTCCATTTGGAGACCATGCAACCTCCACAATCGGCTCATTGGATACATACCACCACCGCATACAGCCTGTCTCAACATTGAACAAAACTATGCGCCCATCTCTAACTCCGAAAGCAACATATTTTCCATCATGCCTCCACGCTACCTTGCTTGATACGTCGTAAAATTTGAACTCATTCAGCAACTCAAGTTCGCCCTTACTAAAATGCCATAAACACACCACACCATTGTAATGTACAGCGGCAAAATATTCGCCACCCCGAGAAAAACTGATATAATTAAATGCCTCGTCAAAAGTATACCGCGAAAGCATCTTTTCATGAAGAATCTCAGAAACATCCCAAAATTGCAACTCACCATAGTGATAATCCCCGCTGATGGCAAAGGCCAAGGTCTTAGATTCTTCATCGTAATCGGTGAAAACTCTGGCAGCACCCTTGCTCTCGAACCTCTTCAGCTCCTTATTGCTATCTGCACCATAAATCACTACTAAACCGTCATAGAAACCAGCCGCTATATGCCTGCCGTCCGGACTCCACGAAACCACGGTAGCCGTACTGGAATGCTCAGATAGTGTGAAAATGCGACCACTACTTACATCTAAGACACGAACCTTGCCGCTTTCAGACGCAAATGCAAGTTTTCGGCCTTCAGGATTCCAAGACACGGAGAAAATTCTCGGCGGAAAGTCTCCTTTAGTCGGAAGTATTTTTTCTGGCGATTTGAAAACGTATTCTACATCTTCGGTTTTGGCATTAAAGATTCCTAGACGGCCATCCCACAAGGCAAGCGCTATCCGTTCGTCTTTGGGGGACCATGCAACATCCATTATCGGCATATCGAAATGATATTTATTGAAATCTCCATCTGTTATATCTCGGATGATCAACTTACCGCTGCCGAATCCAAGTGCAAGCTTTTGACCATCTGGACTCCACGACATGGAGAATATTGCACCATCGCCTCGATAGATATTAGTCATTCTGTTGGTATTTAAGTCCCAAAGCATCACATTAGATTTATTCTCTGCATCTGAAAGGATTTCTAAACTGTTGGTGACATCAATATTTAATTTAAAAGAAGTCTCAGCACTCAATGAAGCCACAGCAAGGATAGGGCTTATAGGCGACCATACTACATATGAAAATTTATAGTCCTCAGCAAATTTGGAAATATCTAGTTTACGAATAAGTAATCCTCTCAGCACATCGAATACGAATAAGTACCACTCCGTAGCGACCGCAAACATTTTTTCATTCACACGACTCCATGAGACCACCCGTGATGAATATTCGCCGTGATTAAATCTTCGAACTAGGATTCCCTTACATGTGTCCCATATCCACAAAACTGGATTTGAAAATGCAGAGAGGAGATACCTTCCATTGCTTGACCAATCAATGCCTATAACTCTTCTTGAAGGATATGTGTTCATAAACAGATAATAAAGGTTGCACGTTTGATTAGTCTCCCGCCGTATATCAATGTCATACGGCTTGAGTATGTACATCTGCTTGTAGATCTCAATAGCACTGTTTAAGGCTCCTTTCTCCAATTCCTCCTTCGCATACTTGTAGAGAAAAGCTATATCACCTAAGTCCATATCCAACTCCACACTAAAGAAAATCCCCACACATTTAACTACTTAGACCATCTCGGCAGCTCATCCACATGAAGAACACCAACGCTATAAGGCCATACAATCGCCAAATGCCCATCGTCAACCCATATCACATAATGAATATCGTAAATCTTCTCCGAACTGTACGTGGCAGCATGCCTCATCATCCACCGACGCACAAGTGTCTGGCTCCGCAAATCCCAAATCCCTACGGTCCTTTCATAAACGGCAGCAAGATACCTGCCGCTCGGACTCACATC
>JBECUL010000084.1:0-7600 GCA_040225955.1 Candidatus Asgardarchaeum abyssi
AGGTATCTTTCTTGAGGTCACAAAAGATAGTTCCATCCTTGTCAGTAGCAACTGTGAATTTGACAATAAATTCGTCATCTTCTTTTACAAATAAGTTTTGCATTCTTATCTCCTCTTTTTAGATTGTTTGTTCATTCTTTCTATTTCTTGATTTTTAATTTTATTATAAGCAGAAAGAATATGTGTAATACCTTTTAAATCCTTTGATGATTCTTTTTGGCATTGACTAGGAAGCCAACCAAATTCTTTTGCTAATAAAAAATAAGTTATTTCTATTGGAACTGGCCTAACTGTAATATTGCGGCCACGAGCAAGTTCTGTCGCAGCCATGGTTAGTTTCCCAGTTCTTTTTCACTATAATCAATTAAACTTTCAAATTTTTGATACAAACTAGTAACAACTGGACCAGGTAACTTATCAATCGCATCAGGAGAGACTGGAACTGGCTTCTCATTAATAGTTATATTCCAATTTCTCAAGCACCTCTTTATAATAGCATCTCTATATGCTAAGAAATTAAATTGTCTTTCTCCTGTTTGTTGATTAACTGCCTGAGAAGATAGATTCATCACTTCGTTCTGTTCTTTCCACGTTAGCAAGCTCCAATTAGTTTCTAAAGTCTCTACAGAGTCAGATTGAGCAGGGTCATTTAACAATTCTTGTACTTTTTTATCTTCTAAAATAACCAATCTTTTTCCACTACCAACAACAGAGTACTTGTAATAAAGCTTTATTTCGATGAGATTTTGATCATCTAATAACGACATATTGTTTCTCCTATAAAAATTAACATCTTTGATTTTATAATATATCGGAAAAAAGGGGGAGTTTCATAAAAAAATGTGATAAAATTACAAATAAGGGGATATAAAGTAGGACAAAAGACAGCTATATTAAGCCGCCTTTTGTCCTGCAATAATTCTATTAAATTAAACCAACCTTATGCACTTGCTTCATATGTGAAGACAGTATTAGCAAGGGTAGTAAGCATAGGATCGCAAACACCAGTTCCAGCTGCTGGGAGAGCATGCCAGTTTACAGTTGATTCAAAAATATCGTTAGTAAGACTCATTTCTTCAATTTCAAACACGCAGTTAGGAAGAGTCACTCCGAATGTAGCAGCACTACATCCTTCACCAGTTCCTTCCGTAGTGAAACCGAATTTGACTTTAGCAGATTCAGTACAGTTATCTTCATTACTTAATGCCACATTACCAAGAATTGGATGACGACCCATCAATACAACATTGCCAGTAATCTCTCTTTTTCTAGGAGCAATTGCCTGTGCAAATAACTTCGTATTTAATGTATAATACCTTTCTGCATCATTATTGATATTAGCTTCAAATGATCTTACATATTGACCTCCGATAGGGGCAGTAAGCCTTCCACCAGAAAGTTCTACTCTTGCATCATTCCAGGTAATAATTCTAGTCGTTCCAATTGTTGCTGTTTCAGAAGTAGAAGAACCTTCACAAGCATCTGAGCCATCAGAATCAGCACTTCTTGCAGGTGCATCCATAGCTCCGATAGTTTCACGGTTAACTCCGATAACATCAACAGAACAAGTAACAACATCAGATTGTGAAACAGCAAACTGCCAAGTATTAACAATACAACCCGTATATCTAAATTCAGATTCATTGTGAGGCAGTGAATTAGAAGCAGCATATTTTACATCAATGTCAAACGGGCTAAGAACACCAGCATTAGTTCTAGTAACAGCGTATCTGTAAAGAATTTCAAACAAAGTGTAATCTTCGCCAGTAGGAACTTCATAAACAGCTGGGAAAGCAACAGTTCCATCAACTAGTTTTGGGCCTAACTGATAAACTGTTCTATCATAACGACTGTCTACTACGTCCGGTTTCGTGATTTCCTGCGTTAAATTGATATCTGCCGTTGTAGCTCTGATAAGGTAGTTTCCATGCTGAATGGCACTAATACCATCCGAGTTTCCCTGAATAATACCTCCCAGAACTCTAACGAAGCCTACAAAGCCCATATAAGCAGGTGGGGCATTCCAAAAATTATGAGGTAGAGCCATCTTTTTATCTCCGTTTTATATAATTAGTAATATTTATCTTAATTTTAACTTATTTATTCTAAACTAATCTTATGACCATGTAGCTGTAGCATATCCAGCATCTGCACATAGGTTTTTCCACCCAGTAGGCACAACATTACCGTCCCACGTAGTATTCATGTGAGTATTAATCCAGTAATTTAATTTAACCGTTGCTGTCCCTGTTTGGTCTGAGTTATTAATAACATGGTTATTAATAGCTCTCACTGCGTCAAGAATTGAACCCGTGCTGTTAGCCAGATTAGAAGAACCAACAAATGCCGTGTTAAAAGGTGTCAAAAGCGCTAGCTCAAGCTCTAAAGCGGCATCTGGATTAGCAGAAGGATCTGGATAACCAGTTGTACTGATATCCACGATTGCATCTACAGCCACTCTAGCTTGTGTACTAACACCAGATAGGCTATTGTCGATAGCAGCATACGCATCTGCGATAGTTTTGTATAAGTCGGGATCTATTTGAGCCATTTTATTTCTCCTGTTTCTTGTAAATTTTATTTAACCATTTAATATTTCAAAAATTATTCTTTATTACCTTTTTCTTATTTTTAATTATTTTTCCAATAGAGCATAACCATAATTAATCAATATAAATATACGATCTTCTGCTAGAATATCCTTTTTTTTATTTCTCCGCATTTTCAATCTACTTCATCTAATTCCATCTTTTATTATTATATCCTTTTTTATTTTTTAAATTATCTCAACCTAGCTTCGTCTCTTCTCAAGAACTGTATTTCTTCTTCTTCTGCGAACCAGCTAATCTTAGCTGCCTTCAATAATTCTCCCTTATGAATAGTCCCATATTGAATATTATCTGGCCATGAATTATATATAAATCTCTTAGGAACTATCACAGAAGTATCATCACTATCAAAATCAAATGGTACACAATCTTTTAGCTTAATAGCTGTTTGTGCTGGATCATCATCTTCTGTATACCAATAAGTCACCCAATTTTCTTGAGATTCAGAATCATCTTCTATTATTATCCTTCTATAGTTATTAACTAAAGATCTATCAGTAATCCTAATTACCGTATCTCCTGCCGTTACATCTTCAGTCAAAGATGTAACATCATAATCATTAACTAACGGCATAATATTTCTTTTTAATCCTAGCTGTATGGTATCTGCCATATTTAATAAAAACCTATAACCCTTTTCATGTGAAGATGCCTGAACCAATACATTAACCTCTACCTGAAATCTCTCCTTTGTGCTTTCTAATGTAAACCATTCAGAACCCCTACTAATACCATTCACAGTTATAGCAGGGAAACGAGAAATAACATCTGGATCTCCTATATATATACCCTGAACAAATTGTTCATATATAGTTTTAATTAAAACAGTATTCTCTGCCGTTGTCCAATCATTAAGAATCGGAGTAGAGAGGGTGATACAATGCGTAATAAGATCTATAGATAAAATAACAAGACCTGTCTCATAAACCGAGTTATTTTTAAGCATAACCTGATCTCCGACACTAAATCTACGAGCATTTCTAACCGGGATAACAGTAGCTCCTCGCGATAAATTGGATTGGATTCTACTAGTAGTATTAACCCACTTATGTATGATCCTTCTTATACTATCTAGAACTTCTTCCATAGCCATAATAATTATTTCCCTAACACTTTCTCTATTTCTCTTTTAGCCATCTCATCTATGATGTCTTGTTTTTCTATTTCAAGCTCTAGTGGAGGAGTATCCATAGGCTCTTTATTCAGACATTGATCTGCCAAATGATTCACCCATGCTCCCTTATTATCTTTAGCCAGTCTTAATTTAGAACTATTCATATCTTTCCCTACAATCTTTCCGTCCATAGATTGAACTTGGAGAAGAATATTATTAAAAAAATCAGCCATTTCTGTTTTATTTTTCATTATTGTTTAATCTGCTTAAATTGTTTCGGTATCTTTCCACCTGTTGGCAATGCATATTGTTCAACAAGATTAGGATTATAAAATCTACGACCTATTCTTTGATGACCATGCAAAATAATACTACCATTTAAAATATCATTTAGTCTATTTTCTGCCAACTCTCTCAATTTATCTCCGAAACCAGAAGTATTAGGAGAACTTTCTGAAGAAAAATATTTATCATATATATTAGCAGATGCTATTCTAGCAGATATGAATCTTATTGGAGGAGGATAAGTAACTCTCAAAATTCTAGTGTCCTCTCCAAAGAAATACTGTATCTCTGAAACGGTAGCAAAAGTAGACCCATCTATTACTTCACCTATTTCATGCCTTTCTTCTCTAGTCCCATCGGTCAATATAACCATATCTCCAGCTGCAAACGGACAATACTTTTCAAGAACAATATATGGATTATACTCATCTATTGATGAATATAATGAACTTTCAAAATCACATAATTCACAGAAAGGGGTTATATACAACTGACTTAAAGAACCATCTATTTCGCTATCAGCTAATTGAATATAATAATTTACATTATCTGTGCTTACCAAATTCTTATCTAAAACATTCCCAACATTCATTAAATTTGAGAATGTGCCCAAACCATCAGAAGTAGCAGAAGTAGCAGTAGTCAATGATTGAGCTATAGTTTTAACTATATCATTTTCGGTACAATAGCCCATTTTTTCTCCTAAAAAATAAAAAAGAAGCCATACCCTTATAGATATAGCTTCTTAAAAAATGGTCTAAAAACCTTTATTCTGTTTTATAATTTCTTCTGAGAAATAATTGCCTGTGTAAGACAGCCCTTCACAACTGCATTCCTAGGATCTTTAGAACAAATTACATTTTTGATTTTAAATGGCAATTCCAAATCTTCTACAACAGACTCCACCTTACTACTAAATCCACTAGGGATTGCGGTTCCTCCCGCTATTACGATATCTAAAGGAGCCTCAAATTCACTCTTAACTTTAGAAAATTTCTTAGCAAAATTCTTAAACACATATTCGATCATATTCGTATAATATGCATCTAAAGCAAAAATAACATCATCATCATAATCTATACTATTAAAGTCTAACTTCGTTTCTTTAATATTCGTAACTTGTGATAAAGGCTTATCTGTATGCTCTGATACCTTTTGATCAACCCAATCTCCGCTCCTAGCAGCACTCATACCAACTACTGACAATCCCCTATATGCTAATACACAATTTACTTTTCCAGCACCAAAAGACATACCAATACCACTAAACGGAACTTTCTTTCCTCCCGCTTCTATAATAACTGGTTTTTCAGATAAAATTACAGCATGACCTTCTTCAATAACCTTAACGTTCCATCCCAATCTTTTAAACATGCCTTCAAGCCTGGCCTTATGAAACGTATTGTCAACAGCATTATCTACTGGGTCAGAAGAAACACACGTACAAACTAAAGACTTGTCATCAGGAGCCTTACCTATAGAAGATTCTATCATTTTAGCCATAACAAGCATCTTCTTATCTTCTCCTTTATTTAAAACCCCTCCCTGCATAGGTCTTCTTAACTCAACTCTTCCAGGGAACATCCTTGCCACTCTCATACTATCTTCCCCGATTACATAATAATGTTTACCATCGCTAACATACTGCCAGTCATTTTGCTCTAAAACCTGCTCTATGTCTTCATCTGCCTCTAGCTCTACAAAAGCATTTCTTATTTCCTTAAGGTTTAAAGTCCCATCTGTAGCATTTTCTGCCACCTGAAAAAACATAGTGCCGCAATCGACTCCATATACTTTACTCATTATGCTCTCTCCTCTTTTTCTCTAAATTTAATTTTCTTTTTCTTCTAACCTCTTTCGTAAAATCACTTTCTCCGACCCTAATCTCAACTTCATGCCCCGCGCCCTTTAGAAAAAGAACCTCATAAAGAGTACGAACCACACTATCGCTTTTATCTAAATACATATTAATACACTTTTTCATGCCCTCAATAGACATAAATTCAGGAGAAATTCCATTAATTATTATAGGCTTTCCCACTATGTCATCTTCCATATCTTTCACTCCAAATCTAAAATTTCAAATCTATTCTTTATTGGATTATCTTCTATCTCAGCATCATCTAAATTCTCTTTTTCTATTTCTTTTATCCAATCAGAATATCCTCCTCTAACCGGCTCCACCATTGCTTCTGCCAAAGCCGACCGGCCCTCTGGGGTGCTCAGCGCCTCAGATAGTATCATTTCCTTATCAGCGTCCGATAGGGGAGTAATTGGCATTTTATACCCCTAATTCTTTCATACCTGTAATTATCGACTCTAAATCTAAAATTTCAAACCTATTATCAACTGGGTCATACTCACTATTAACTACACACTTCTTTGCTTTCTCTGATAGATTTTCTTTTTCTTTATCTTGTTTTTTCATCATATCTTTAGTATAAAGATAATAATACGGAATTTTATTCTGATATAAAAATTGCCTAACTAAACCCAAGTCTATTCTCTCTTTGTCAAAACTATAATATGGAAAAACTTTTTGAAAATCCAACTTATTCACCAGCTTTCTTATCATTCTTCTACCAGGAGGACAATTCAAACTATATTTATACCTTTTTATTTTCATCCCAGTAAATCCTCTAACTCATCTGCATTACTTAATATCGTATTTTTTTGCTTTTCTTCTTTATAATGAACAGATTTCACCTCTGTCCCTTCTACTATTTCATCGACCGCCCTAGCATTAATCTCTGCAAGCATTTCTTCGTCCATTTCTACCTCCTCATCTTGTCTTTCAGATTGCCCACCTTCCTTTATTATTATAGTTTCTTTATTAGCAGGCATAGCCTCCAATAAAGTTTGAGTCATTTGTGTTAAATCTTGACTAGACATCCCACCTTTAGGTTGCTTATCCAATATCTCCTTCATAGTGTCTTTCATCTCTCCTATAATATCTTGCTTCATTTTATCTAAATCGGAAGATTTAGGATCTTTTTCTGTTCTAACCGGAACATTCAACGCATCTTTAACTCTTATTTCTATATCACCTTTTTTCTTCGCCATTAATAGATGTTTAGAAGCTTCGGATTTAGCTCTCGGCATTATCCTATCTAAATCAATAGCCTGCCTAGGCCCTAATGACAGAGCTATATCTCCAAGAGTTATATGTTGTTTTGTTTTATTAACAATAAAAAACATAATTACATTCTTCTAGTTTTAGGATATGGGCTAGCGTCTGCTGTTAATTCTATTTTACTCTCTTTTTTACATTCAGGGCACATATAATATATTTTACCATCTCTAAAATTTATTTCTATATTAGGGTCCTTATCATGATTCCTACAATGAGAACAAACCACAGTTATATTCATATATCAATCATTTCACTATTAAGCATATCAATCATTTCATCATCTTCTTTATGTTTGATTTTTCTTTCAACAGTAACTATCGTATCGTTATGAATTCCTCCATGTGGAACTAATAAGATTTCTACTATCTCAAAACCCCTTGTTTTACCTACCCCATTAGAATTCCACCCACAACTAATAACGATGCCATTATCTTTAATCACTCTTGATATTCCCTCTCT
>JBECUL010000085.1:0-7578 GCA_040225955.1 Candidatus Asgardarchaeum abyssi
CATCTGTGTAAGGAGTAGGTTGGAATCGAATCACCTTTGCTACAGCTTGTCTGAATCTATTGTTCTTTGCTCTGAAATGAAAAAGAGTAGGGCTGTTTACGGTTCTGGCTCTAGCAAGATTATTTCCCACACGCCCTCTGAGGTACGCTGCATATGACTGAAGTTGTATAGATACGGTATAACCATGATTCCACTGATAATTGACGATTGGTCCTCCGAATATCTCTCTGGAGAACCTTTCGAGAAGATAAGTGTTGGAGTAGACCTGATCCGGATAAAGTAATTGTTTGGGGTGTTGATACATTAACAGGGAAAAAAGTTGAAATCGAGGCCGATTTAGTCGTTCTTGCGATGGGTATCGTTCCTTCAAAGGGAACAAAGGCAATTGCAGAGATTCTAAAAATTCCTCAAGATGAGTGGGGCTTTTTAAAAGAAGTACATCCAAAACTCAGACCAGTTGAAAGTCCAACGACTGGTATCTTCATAGCTGGCGCTGTTCATTCTCCTAAAGATATCCCTGATGCTGTTGCCCAAGGAAGTAGTGCTGCAGCAAAAGCTATAGCAATACTATCTGCTAAAGAGCTTATACATGAACCAACAGTAGCAGTAGTTGATTGGACGCTATGTAGCGGTTGTGAAGTTTGTGTAGCACTATGTCCCTATTCTGCAATACGGATAACTAGTCAGAAGAAAGCCGAGGTAAATGAAGTTCTCTGTGAAGGGTGTGGAACTTGCGTTGCTGCATGTCCAACTGGAGCTCTACAATTAAAGAATATGACTGATGAACAGATAGAGAGTATGATAATAAATAGCTTGGAGGGATAAAAAATAAGTCGTGATGATGAAATAAAAAATCCGAATCCGAAGGTGATAGCATTCTTATGTAATTGGTGTGCCTATGCAGGTGCCGACTTAGCAGGAGTTAGCAGACTTCAATACCCTCCAAATGTTATTCCTATTAGAGTTATGTGCTCTGGAAGAGTGGACCCTCAATTTGTTTTATTAGCTTTTTCTAAAGGGGCTGATGGTGTATTTATAGGAGGTTGTCATCCTGGAGATTGTCATTATGTCGCTGGTAATTATAAGACATTCAAACGTGTCATTCTGCTGAAAAAGTTATTGAATCAAATTGGTATAGGAGAAGAACGGTTACGTCTTGAATGGATCAATGCAACCGAGGGTAAAAAATTTGCAGAAAGCATATCTGACTTTATTGAGAAACTTAAGAGACTTCCACCTCTTAGATATAATGGAGGAAGGTTAGATGAGTAAAGTAAAAATAGCTATTGGTTATGGTGCTACTTGCGCTGGCTGTGATTTCTCAATTTTAGATCTAGATGAACGAATAGCTGAGATTTCTGAGAAAATAGAAATTGTCTTCTGGCCTATAGCTACGGACTTTAAGGAAAAAGATCTTCAGCAAATGCCTGATAAATCAATAGATATTGCACTTTATCATGGTAATGTAAGGACGGAGGAACATCTTCAAATAGCTAAATTGTTAAGGCAAAAGTCTAAAATCCTCATAGCTTTTGGTGCATGTGCATGCTTTGGTGGAATTCCAGGTCTTGCTGATTTGTGGAACAAGGAGGAAATTTTTAAAGTTGTTTATAAAACAACACCAAGTACTATAAACCCCGAAAATAAAGTACCAACTAAAGAATATCTTATCAATGGTGTTAAGATCACACTTCCTGAATTTTATGATTATGTCCTTCCTCTTGATTCTGTTGTTGATGTAGACTATTATGCGCCTGGTTGCCCCCCTCCTGTCTCTACCACTGAAATGTTATTAAAAACAATTGATGAATACGTCAAGTATGGGAAACTTCCTCCTAAAGGATATGTTTTTGCTGGGCAATCTACATTATGCGAAGAGTGTGATAGAGAAAAACCAGAAACGATAACAATTAAAAAGTTTTATAGACCTAATGAGATAGTTCCAGACCCTAAAAAATGTCTCTTGGCTCAAGGAATAATCTGTCTTGGTCCTGTAACACGTTCTGGTTGTGGTGCTCGTTGTATAAAGGCAAATATGGGTTGCCGTGGGTGTATGGGTCCCACTGAAAAAGTAATAGACCCAGGTGCAAAAGCTCTTTCTTATATAGCTTCTCTCGCTGGTGTGGATTCTGAAAGTGAGTTGGGCGAGGAAGGGCTAGCAAAAATATTAGAAGATATAGTAGACCCTTTAGGGACATTTTATAGATTCACATTACCAATGTCTGCTTATTTGAAATTTGGTAGGAGGCTTATAAGGAGTGAGCGAACCAAAAAATAATATAATTCTAATTTCTCCTGCAACAAGACTCGAAGGAGAAGCAAAAATATCAATAATACTTGATGAACATGGGAATGCAAAAGACGCATACTTTCAAGTTATAGAATTGCGTGGATTTGAAAAATTCTGTCAAGGCAGACCAGTTGAAGAATTACCCAGAATAGTTACAAGGATCTGTGGTGTTTGCCCTTGGGCTCATCATTTAGCATCAGCTAAGGCAACTGATGTTATTTTTGGTATAGAGTTACCTAGAACTGCAAAGATGATTAGAGAGATGAGCGAATGTGCACACATAATTCACAGTCATTTAGTTCATTTTTATGCACTTGCAGCACCAGATTTGCTTCTTGGACCAGATTATGATCCTGCATATAGAAACATCTTTGGGTTACTTAAGGAATTTCCAGAAATTGCAAAGAGTGCATTAATTCATAGAGGATACGCCAAAAAAATGCAAGAAATAATAGGTGCTAAATCAACACATCCTGTAACTGCAATACCTGGGGGTATGAGCAAAGGAATATCCCCAGAGGAGCAAAAAGAAATAGAGAAAATGGCAAAATCATGTGTTGAGTTTGCTACTAAAAGTTTTGAGTTATTCGAAAAACAAGTTTTGAAAAGAGATGATACACGAGAACTTATTGAGAGCGACACATATAATCTTCCCACTTATTATATGGGAACTGTAGATAAAAATGGAAAACTAAACCTATATGATGGAATGATAAGAGTTGTTGATAGTAAGGGTAATGAAATTGTAAAATTTAAACCAGAAAGGTATTTAGATCACATAGGTGAAGCTGTTCTTGAATGGTCATATATTAAATTTGCATATTTAAAGGATGTGGGTTGGAAAGGCCTCAGCTTGGATAACGGTAGTGGAATTTATCGTGTGAACTCTCTTGCGAGATTGAATGCTGTAGATGGTATATCAACACCCTTGGCAAGCGAAGCTCATGATAGAATGTATGAAGTTTTAGGTGGAAAACCAGCACATAATGCAATAGCTTTTAACTGGGCCAGATTAGTTGAAGTGTTATATGCAAGTGAACGTATTCTTGAGTTAGTTCAAGATGATGATATTACTGGAAAAGAGTATCGCATACCACTTAGTGAAGTTAAATCTAAAGTTGGCATTGGAAGTGTAGAGGCTCCCAGAGGTACATTATTCCACCATTATGAAGTTGATGATAATGGTATCGTAAAAAATGTTAACCTTGTAGTGCCAACAACTCAAAATAATGCGGCTATCTGTTTAAGTGTCAAAAAAGCGGCAACTAAATTAATAAAGAATGGGCAAATCTCTGAGGATCTTTTAAATAGAATTGAAATGGCCTTTCGTGCATATGATCCATGCTTAGCTTGTGCCACTCATGCATTAATTGGTAAGATGCCTATGACTGTTGAAATATATGATCACGAAGGTCAATTAGTTAAGAGGTTAGTTAGATGAAAATAATCATTATTGGTCTTGGAAATCCAATACTTGGAGATGATGGAGTAGGCGTTAGAGTTGTAAACATGTTAAAGGAACAAATAGATATAGATGACTCTATCGAAATAAGAGTTGAAGATGTAGGTGGTTTAGAATTAGCAGAAATGATTCTAGGTTATGATGCAGCAATTATAGTTGATGCAGCAATAACTCAGAGATATCCAGTTGGTACGGTGTTTGTAAAGAACATAAACGAGTATCCATATACTGTTCACACCGTAAACCCTCATGATATTAACTTTATAATGGGCATTAGTCTCTTTAGAAGATTGTTTCCCGAGAAGATTCCCGATAAAATTATAGTTATTGGAATTGAAATTAATGCTAATAGTCTCAAATTTTCTAATGTTTTATCCCCTGAGATTAAAAATGCGGCCGAAAAAGCAGTTGAAATTATCCTAAAATTATTAAATTTAATAAGAAGAGGTGTTCAGTGTGACTATAAAATTTCCAATTAAAGAGGAATATATGGAATTTATTAAGAAAGTCGAAGATATTAGCGCTCAAAATATTTTCTCTTGTTATCAATGTGGTAAGTGTTCTGCAGGTTGCCCAATGATAAGTAGTATGGATCTTCTTCCAAATCAAGTAATTCGAATGGTTCAGTTTGGAAATAAAGAAGTTCTGAGCTCAAAGACTATCTGGGTTTGTGCAACTTGCTATACATGCAGCATCAGATGCCCTAAAGGAATAGATCTAGCAAAAATCATGGAAGCACTTCGTATAATTGCACTCAGGGAAAAGAAAGCCGATTTCTTGAAATATTCTAAAATATCATCTGAAGATATTGAAAGAATGCCTCAAATTGCATTAGTTAGTGCCTCTAGAAAGTTTACTGTGTGGTGATTTTATTGAGACTTGCATATTTTCCTGGGTGTAGTTTAAAGAGTGATTACCAAAATTTTGAGAAAACAGCTATAGAGGTATTAAGAATATTCAATATAGAATTAGTAGAGCTACCAAGATGGAATTGTTGCGGAACGGTTTTCTCTTTGTCATCTGATAATCTGATGAACTATTTAGCACCAGCAAGAATTTTGATCAGAGCGCAAGAACTTAATAAACAAATAGGCAACTCAAATATATTAGTAACTTTATGCTCTATGTGCTATAATACAATCAAACAAACAAATAATGTTTTAACTGCTGATGAAAACAGAGACAAAATCGACACAATTAATGCGTTTATGGACGATGAAGTTGACTACGAAGGAAATGTAGTAGTCAAACATTATCTTGAAATATTGAGAGATTATGTGGGATTTGATAAGATCGCAGAAAACATAAAACGCGACCTTAGCAAATTAAAAATAGCTCCCTATTATGGTTGTCTGCTTTTAAGGCCCGATGTTGTAGCTGTTGATGACCCAGAGCAGCCAAAAATACTATCAGAGATTATTAAATCTGTTGGTGCCGAGCCCGTAAAATTTCCTCTTTTCAATGAATGTTGCGGTGCTTATAATACCGTTACAAATCCAGATCTAGTTATTGAAAAGATATATCAAATACTTACATCCGCAAAAGAATCCGGGGCCGATGCTATTATAACTAGCTGTCCCCTTTGCTTTTTCAATCTCGACTACCGTCAAAAATATGTTAGTCAAAAATATTCTCAATTTTCTAAAATCCCGATTCTTTATTTCACACAATTGCTTGCTATTGGATTAGGTTTAGATATATCATTATGTGAGTTTAATAAGCATTTTGTAGATCCTACAAGATTGTTTAAAGAAAGGAGGAGTGAGTAGTGAGTAAGAGTAAAGCAGCTTTGAAAGAGGTTGAAAAGCCAAAGATGGAAATGGTAACTATCTACATCATGGGGAAAGCGTATAAAGTTCCAGCTGGTCTCACAATAATGAAAGCTATGGAATATGCTGGTTATCGATTTATCAGAGGTGCAGGTTGTAGAGCAGGGTTTTGTGGAGCTTGTGCTACAATATATCGATTTAAAGATGATTATAAACTATATATGGCCCTTGCTTGCCAAACACCTGTTGAAGATGGTATGTATTTAACTCAAATTCCGTTTGTTCCCGCTAATAAAGCAAAGTATGACATAAATAAAGTTAGTCCAACAGCGTCATCAATTATACGATATTACCCTGAAATTACGAGATGTGTTAGTTGCAATACATGTACAAAGGCATGTCCTCAAGAATTAAATGTTATGGACTATATACAAGCCTCTTTAAGGGGGGATATCGAAACTGCTGCAAAGTTATCTTTTGACTGTATTCAGTGTGGTTTATGCGCAGCGAGATGCCCAGCTGAAATAGCTCATTATCATGTAGCTCAGCTTGTTAGACGACTTTATGCAAAATATTATCTTAAACCATCTAAGAACTTAGAAAAACGACTAAAAGAAATTCAAGAAGGAAAATACGAAGAGATGCTTAATAAGCTTATGAAGATGAGTAAAGAGGAGCTAAAAAAGCTCTATGAAAGTAGAGAAATTGAAAAGGTGGGTGTTTCTGAATGAAGCTGATTAGAGGATATCCCGAGTATATGAGAGAATCTATTGAAATGGTAGAGAAAACAAGAGAGCGACGGCTTAAAGAAGTCTACCGGCGGTTGTCTGCCGACGAAAAGGAAGAATTACTAAGAAAGTATCACCCTGATTATCGTCCAGAAGGAAAACGTCCTATAAAGATAGGGCCGAATAAAGGTGACTATGCCCCTCATGAAGTTGTTGATTTGCTTGAGGCGCATCCGCTTATAAATCCAGATGAGATAGATTTATCACAAATTGATTATGATGTCGATATTCTAATAATAGGTGGAGGAGGAGCTGGCACTGTTGCAGCTCTATGGGCAAATTACGAAGGAATACCTGCTGAGAATATCCTTATAGCTACAAAGTTAAGGCATGGTGATGCAAATTCCATAATGGCTCAGGGAGGCATTCAAGCTGCTGATAGACCAGAAGATAGCCCATACTGGCATTATCTCGATGTAATCGGTGGAGGACATTTTGCAAATAAACCTGAACTCGTTAAAATCCTTGTCACGGATGCTCTTCTTATCATGAAGTGGCATGAAGAACTTGGTGTTATGTATGATAAAGACGATAATGGTGAGTTCATTGAAAGACCTGGTGGAGGAACATGTAGAAATCGTTTGCATTCTGCTAAAGACTATACAGGATTAGAAATATTCAGGGTAATTCGCGATGAAGCAAGGAATAGAGATATTCCAGTTCTTGAGTTCTCTCCCGCTGTTGAACTTATAAAGGATGAAAATGGAAATATTGCTGGTGCGGTCCTTTACAATATGGAAACAAGACAATATTATGTAGTTAGAGCAAAAACTACTATTCTCGCTACTGGGGGATTTGGAAGATTACACATACAAGGCTTTCCAACAACAAACCATTATGGAGCTACAGCAGATGGCATTGTTATTGCGTATCGTGCTGGAGCTAAGTTAAGAGATATGGATGCAACTCAATATCATCCAACTGGAGCAGCATATCCAGAGCAAATAGTTGGTCTGCTAATAACAGAAAAAGTAAGAGGCATGGGTGCTCAGCTTGTGAATAAATATGGTGAGCAATTCATATATCCTTTAGAGCCAAGAGATGTTGAATCAGCAGCGATAATTAGAGAATGCTATGAATTAAATAATGGAGTTATTACACCAACTGGCATGCGTGGTGTATGGCTTGATTCACCTATGATTGAAATTATCCATGGTGAGGGTGCAATACAGAAGAACCTAGCAGCAATGTACAGAATGTTTAAACGATTCGGCATAGATATGACACAAGATCCTATTCTGGTGTTTCCAACATTACATTATATGAACG
>JBECUL010000086.1:0-7495 GCA_040225955.1 Candidatus Asgardarchaeum abyssi
CTTGGCACTCACAGGAAATATTTTATTGAACTCTATAATTTGTTCATATATTAATAATCTAAATTTGGTATTAAAGAAGCTATTTCCACATGCTCCCCATATGCCAAGCTTCTCAAAACCCTTTGACGACAAAATAATACATAAGATTGATCAAAAGTACGCTGAAGCATTATCTTTTATTCTTAAAGTTCAACAGGAAAACATTGAGAAACTGATATTCACCGCAAGAAAAATATTCTCTCTCGAAATACTCGCATTCTTGCTAAGGGAGGGAATTTCACCCTTAATTCCTATATCATCGTATGACAAATTCTTTAAGTTTCCTCTTCTTAGTACGCTTTCACTTGAGTTTTTCCCAACTTTTTCTGACTATCCATTAATGAAATTTGAGATATTAAGGTCTTCAGACCTCAAGGCCATAGTTCAAATTCTTCATAAATCATTATCCTATGAGATTCAAACCCATGGGAGAAAAACATTGACCATTAGGGAGCTTGTATTTTCACGCGTCCATGGAATGATAACGGCTCTTAGAAACCCATTAATAAAGTATAAACCAATTGAAGAGGAGGTACTGCAGAAATTCCTAGAATCCTTATAGTATACGATATAAAGGATGATAATATCAGAGCTGAGCTACGTGAGCTATTAAAAGATTATGGTGGGCAAAGGCTGCAATACAGTGTCTATGAATTAAGAATGTCTTATGAAGGATTTGAGAAGTTGAAGCCTAAAATTATAGAGCTTTTAAAGAAAGGTAAGGGCACGGTTCATATATTAAAGCCTTGCAAAAGGTGTTATCGCTCTATAATTCATATATCAACAAAATTTAAGCCGTCGGAAGCGACAGAGGTTTTATAACTCTCTTTTAAAGAAGTTTAGGGAATAAAGTATTTAAGTACAAAAGTACCATAAAATAATAGTGATATAAATGGGAATTATCAAAGCGGAAATTGATGACGAAACAAAAAAGAAATTATGGAAGAAGGCTTTTGAAAAGTTCGGATATTCCAGAGGATCGGTATCATTAGCCATAAAAGAAGCTATCAATAAATGGTTAGAAGAAAAAGAGAGTAGTGCGGAGGATATTGAGAAAGAACGAATTTTAAATAATTTAGCCTATCTTAAGATGAAAGATAAGTTAGTTGAAGAATACGAAGGGAAATATGTTTTAATCGCTAATGGTAAATTTATTGCGGCCGCAGACACATTTGATGATATAGTTAGGATAGCTAATGAGAAGGCCGGTACTGCAAGACATAGACTTATTTTTAAAGTTGAGAGAAAAATGCTTGGTAGGAAGGGACGACTAGGATGGCGGATAAAAGTAAAAGGTCGTGCTGGGACTACTTAGATATAGGAGCTAGGAGTGAAGTCCCTGTTATACAAGTATGGATAGTTATAGGGAATAAGAGTGAGAAGTATACTTTTATAATAGACACTGGATATGATGGTTATCTTCTGGTACCATATGCTATTTATAAACATCTGGAATTGGAAAAATATGAAATTCCTAAAAACCTGTGGAGTGTAGGTGAGACCATTTCGGGTGAAATAATCCCCTTAATAACCGCCACTTGTAAAATTAAAGTAATGGATCTTACTTTCGAGTGCCCGATAGAAACTTTTGAGGGCAGCGATGAGTTTTTAGCTGGTCTCTCTTTTCTTAATAAGTTCATTACAATACTTGATGGGAAAAATAAGAAATGCTGTATCGAGAAGGTGTGAACAACTAAAGACAGACATAATCATGTATAAATAGGGTTTAAGCCATTTTGTAAAGAAGCTATGTATCAGAAACGAAGAGATACAGAATTAGAGAAATTTGACCTTGATAAAATTGGTAGTAAGGAAAGGAGAGAGTAATATAGAGAAGAAATGGATTTTATAATAGCAGCACTAAGCGTCACTTTATAAATCGACCATCATCTCTTGCATCTCGAACTTTCTGACTCTCTTTTCAAGCCATCCTATTCTTACCATTTCCCTCATGTCAAATTCTGGAACGTAAGGTTTAATATCCAAGAGAGGTGTACTATCAACTATATCTACATCCTGAATGTATAATAGGTTTTTCTCAACCTTTACAAGGCGAACCACCGAAATACCGATTGGATTTGGTCGGCTTGGTGCACGAGCAGCAAATACTCCACGAAGTTCATTATCCATGTATGGTATAACTTTTAGTTTCCTCTTTTTGACTAAATGGAAATGATAGATTAAAATGATATGTGAAAATCCTTCAAGATCTTTTAATCCCTCTACGTATTCAGGGAATATTTCAACAATCCCCTCAACATTTTAGGCGCTTGTTGGGTGTATAGGCGTGCCGTAAGGTTCTTTGAATGGTGAATGTATAATTCCTATCGGCTTATATTTTTATTTCCCTCATCAAACTCCTCTCTTTGTGTTATGTATTTACACATACCATCTACACCTCTATTTTAAAAATAGGGCGACTTAAATTTTACTTTCTGAAATATTTAACGGAGATAAAGTTTCGCCAGTAAGCTTTCCTCATTTAAAAATAAAGAAGGCATTTAGATTAAAATCAAAGACTTGAGGAGAACGCTTATGACGATGACAGAGTAGATGTTAAAAGAACTATGATTGATAAAGTAAGAAAAATTGAAGAAAAAGCATATAGCTAATCTCCCCATAACACTTTTGGTTTGGATGTATTTTCCGAGAATATGATATAACATGTAATCATTTTTAGCTTTGTTTTTCCAAGTAAAAGGCATAATTTGGTGATTGCGGAGCAGAAAAAAATTTTTATATTTGTATATTATACAAACAAGATATATTTCATGATCATAAAATATTTTTCCTATATACAATAATACAGGGAAGATATACAAATGTACAAATTGGGCGTAAACTCACACGTTGTCAAGGATATCTCTGGAAATGGATTAAGCTTTGATGATCTGAAAATTGATGTTATTGAATTGGGATTTGATGACATCCCACTAATAGTTGATGGAAAAGTAAATTATGCAGCTGTTCAAAGCTTAAATTCATTTGACATTGAGTTTACGATGCATGTTCCACCATCAGATGCTAGAGACGAAAGAATCAGATTGGATTTCGGAATAAAAAGCAGACGGAATATAAAGATCATGGAAAATGTGTTTAAAATAGCATCTTCGTTGGATATTAAGTCCGTGGTGATTCACGGAGGCGACATTAGTGAATCTTACTGGAAAGCCTTCTTAAATACAAAAAACCAGATTGATGAGATTTCAAAATTAGCAGAAGATTACACGGTGAATCTTTGCTTGGAGAACATGGAGGATAATAGGGTAGGTTTCCTACCTCATCAACTTTTATCACTTCTCAAACCAAATATTTCAATCACATTAGATGTTGGTCACGCCTTTTTAATGTCTCGAAAGTATGGTGTACCCTTCAGGAAATATTTTGATGTTCTGGGAAAATATATTACTCATGTCCATCTTCATGATAACATGGGATATGTCGATAATTATATGGCCTTGGGAGAAGGAATCATTGATGTTAATCTCGCATTAAGCGAACTCTTAAAAGTCAATCCAAGAGAGGTTATTTTAGAGATATCAAATTACCGTAATCCGTATAATATACTAAAAAGCATTAATATTGTAAAGAGCAAAAATTCTACCACGTAGATTTATTTCTTATTTTTTAAGTTTCAGGTATCTTTTTCAAAATTAAAATTAAAATTAAAAGTTTGAGCAAACATCTCTTATTTTCATCTCTCCAATAATTAGCAATGCTAAACCTATTAATGAGACTATTATTAAGGGATATCTCCAAGCGAGCCAAGCTAAGTCGGAAGGTATCGTATACAGATAGAAATAGTCACCCAGATATTTTATGCCTTCAAGGATTAGTGCGAACATGAGAGCCCCTGAAATTATTGTTTTTCCCCTATTGAATAGTTTATATTTCCCCATTAATGATTCGCTTTTAGAAATTAGTTCGTCTGAAAACTTCTTTGGGTCCTCAAATTTCACGCACCCTCCACTTTTTATTATTTTGGAAATGATATTTTCCAAGGTTCTTAGTGCCTTCTCTTCACGATCTTTAGGGATTCTCACATAGAGAATATATCGATTTTCACGGTATCGATATGCACCCAAAGTAAATAGATTTCCTATAATCCAAGTTCCGATTAACGCAATAAAGAAACTTAAGAAGAACAATGCAAGTACTGCAAGAATGAATAATGTAAATTCGCCAGCATCCAAGGTACCTAGCTCAAACGAGCCAGTAGCAGTGGCTCTTTTTATTATTTTTCCCTCTTCGTCAACGTATAATGTTCTCTTCCAAGATCCTCCCTGCAAATATATTTCACCCAGAGTATCTGATTCAGCTTTTAGGACACCTAATTTTTTCACTTTCTCAAACTTAAGGGTCTCTAACGTTTCTAATTTCAAAATTTCCTTGATTTTATCCTTAGAGAGACCCTGTATATAAAATACTTCCAATTTGCCTTTCCTCCTCTGAAAAAAGGCAATAGTGCTAAATTAAATCTAGGAAAAAAACGCTAAATAAACTCTTCGGGGATGTTTTAAAATTCAGATAATATTGTCCATAAAAAATCGGAAAAGAAATCAAATTTTATTGTCTACTGGTTGTAATATATTCAGAGGCGAGGCGACCCATTGCAATACTTGTAACCCCGATTATTATGTATCCGATAGAGTTAAAGACCACCGAGAGCTCCCATACCCAGAATAATACCAGTAATATCTTCACTCCTATGTCAAGGTACTCTGTAAATATGAGCAGATATGGAAAAACCAGAAGCCAAGCTGGTATTAATATGAAGATTACTTTTGTAATAATCGAACTAAGTTTTGAGTAGAGGCCAAGAACTCCTTCTTTGAAGATGTCTGTTCTTTCTTCTCTTAAGTGTAACACAGCAAAAGATGTTGATGACAGGAGTGTGAAGTCGAATACCAACATGATGATGCCAAAAGTCATGAGGCCCATAATACCAAATACAAATAGATACACTAAGATCACAAGTGCTATCCTTTTCCAACCAGCAGCCATTTCCTCTCCTTTGTACTCTAGAATGGCCAATAGTACTGCTAGGAGTGATAGAATAAGGATAACTATATTATTGTAAAAGGCAATTTCGTATGGTGTGTCTACTGTAACGAATCGAAGCATTTCCGTCATATCGGTTAAGAATAACGAAAGTATCATTCCAACATAGTTATGAAAGATATTAAGTAGAAACAGAATAGTTACTGCTGATAATATCTGTAAAATGCCAGCGAGAATCTTTTTATTGGGAATTTTAATCACCCCTAGAATTATTTTAGAAAATGAAAGATGTTTGTTTTTTCTTATATGATAACGAACTACGTTTCCTATATAACGATGCAACAAATTTATATTTCTTTCTTTGCTTTGGAATTCTTGAGGTGAAACATTTGCCTAAGGTTTTGTTTTTTGGTAAGGGTGGTTCTGGAAAGAGCACTCTCACATCGCTCTTAGCCTATAGTTTTGTATGTAGAAATTTTAGGACGTTGGTAATTGACTCAGATGAATCCAATACCACTTTATACAGAATGCTTGGCTTAGATCCACCACTAAAAACCTTAGTTGACCTTATGGGTGGACGTAAAAAAGTTTCCAATTTTTTGTTCAGAGGAGAAGGCGAGCTAGACTGGAAACTACTAGACTCGTTTGGTTTTAATGATCTACCTAAGGAATGTGTTGCTTGGAAAGGTAATCTGGGGCTTTTAGTTATAGGCAAGGTTGGAGAATATGGTTCTGGCTGTGCGTGTCCCTTTAATGCACTTGCAAGAGAGTTCCTTAAAAGACTTGAACTGAACGATAAGGAAATTGTTCTTATAGATACTGATGCTGGAATTGAACATTTTGGAAGAGCAGTTGAAGAGGCATGTGACTTACTTATTCTGACTGTAGATCCAACCTATGAGTCCATAGTGCTCGCAGAGAAAGCTGAAAAACTAGCGCACCAAGTGAACAAAAAGCTCTACATGATACTTAATAAAGTGGATGAGGAAACAGAAAGAATACTAAGAGAAAAGTTAAGGGGAAAAAATGTACTTGGGAGCATAAATTATGATGCAGAGATAGCAAAAAAGGCTCTCATAGGCGAATCCATGGAGGATATTAGACTCGATAATGTTGAAAAAATAACTGACGAACTGATAGCATTAATTAACAGCAAGGGCTAAAGGCTAGCACAGGAAGGTATCTAAGGAACTATATCCTTTGGCTCATATCTCTTAATATCTAAATTATCAAAATCCTTATCAAAACTAATAATGCCTCTAAGGTTATACTTTTTAACCAAATAATACTGAAGAGCGTCATCAAAATCTAATTTTGTTGATCTAGTAATATTAACTATTAATATATCATCGAGAAGGGTTGTTGACAGCACCCTTAGCCCCTGAAACTTATTAATTGCAATTAAAAATTTTCTTAACTCATCAAATTTTCCTAGTTTTGCAAGTAAGATTTCAATTGAATAAAGCGAGAATTTAGAAATGTACGCAGTTAATTCTCCTCTCATGATAGATGTTAATAATTTCTTTACCTCATCTTTTCTCCTCTGCGAAAGCATAACCTCAAGTAAAATGTTTGTATCAAGTAGGTACATCCTAGTCAACCTCTTCTAGCCAAAAATCTTTTAATTTATGCTGAAGTGTAACAGAATCAACCTTTATATCCTTTAGTAAGCCATCAATTGCATCTACAGGATTTTCAACATTATGCTGAAGTATTTCTTCTATTGCATCAATCCAGTTTCTAATGCTAGCCTCAGCTGCCTTGCTTATAGAGCCCTTTGAATATCCAAACATTTTCATTGCAACTTCCCTAAATCTCTTAGCTAGTTTTTCATCTATTTGTATTTTCAAACTCGCCATATGACCACCTTGCTTAATTTATTCTATACTCGATCTTTCAATTAATAAATTTTCCCATATGTCCATATACCCATAAGTTCCAAATATAAATTAATCGCGTATATGTATTATAGCCTGCATTGCTAATTTGCTGGAAATTATAAGCGACACTTTATTCTGAGTTAGAGTATATTAGGGATAATCATTTTTTACAAGCATCTGAAGCTTAGAAAATAAATATATATGTTACCACAAAATATCAGATAATATTGTATGTTGTATCTGGGACTTAAGGAATAGCATGGTGGTTTGAATGAACACTGGAGTTGCTGACAGTTTGAAGATATACATCCTTGCTGATGATTATGCAGGATATAATAGCCCCTTCTGGGCACAGCATGGCATCTCTATCTTGATTGAAGTAAGGTTCAGTGATAATGTACGAAGAATACTTTTCGATACGGCATCCTATGCGGAGCCTATTCTATTTAATATGAATCTTCTTAATATCGATCTAAAGACCATAGATATGAGTGTGCTTTCGCATAATCATTTTGATCATACAGTCGGCCTATTAGGAGTTATGAATAAAATAAATAATGAGCTACCAATATTTG
>JBECUL010000087.1:0-7389 GCA_040225955.1 Candidatus Asgardarchaeum abyssi
TTCCTCTTGCTTGTTATTTTATTATATAACAAGTCTTATTTTTCTCTAAATGTGTCCAGTTGGAGGGGTTCAGTCCAATCATTTTATTATTCCTTGTTTTATCTCTTGTTTTTTCAAACAAATCAACTAAACATTTATTCTTAACTTGTTTACATTAATATAGAATCAAAATTCTTAACTGCTCTCTTAATTATATCTAGACATGTCTTCAATTGCTCATTAGTAATTTGTCTTTGACTCAGGATGTGGTTACAGATTGGCATACCAGAATATCATATTTTTTTCTATCCTCACAAAGAAATTTTTAAGTTTAGCCTCAGAAAAAGAATCTTTTTTTCTCATAGTCCCTATTCACATTACCCGTTTCATTCTATTCTTTTCTTTTATGCAATGTAAACCTTTGCTTAATGTAAATTAATAGCAGTATAATTACGACTATGATAACTCTAATATAATGTTGATTAATTAATAAAAGAACTCCTGTAAAGCATAGCAAACGTTCGATTAAACTTAATCTCGTAAGAAAAAAACCTTCAACAGCCATTGCTAACACAAATATGGTAAGAATTGCAATAGCAAATGATATAAGAATTTCTAAAAGAGAACCAACCATAATCAACCCAGGGTTAAAGACAAACATATAAGGCACAAGAAATCCTGCTATTCCAAGTCCAAAAGCGCTATAACCAGTTTTAAACATATCAGCTCCAGCAAGTCCAGCTGCAGCAAAAGAGGCAATTGCCACTGGTGGTGTTATATAAGAAATGGTGGCAAAGTAATACGAGAATAAATTAGATGCCATTGGCAAAAAACCGCTTTTTATCATAACAGGCACTACAAGAATAGCAGGAACAATATACGCAATACTTGATGTTACTCCCATTCCCAAGATTAAAGAAACTATCATAGTTAAAATTAGAACTAAAAACATGTGTCCTCCCGTAATAGATAATATATTGCTAGAAATGCGCAGTGATAAACCAGTCATCATAACAATATCCATAATTATTCCTGCTATAGCTACAGCTGCAATTAAAGAAGCTATTGTTTTTGCGCTACTTTCGAAAGCCTCCAATAATTTTCTAAAAAACATACCTTTTTCTTTTCTAAATTTTAACCCAAGAATGATGATCATAGTTACTATAGACAAAAAAACGCTCTTTTGTGGGCTCATTCTTTCAAATACCATAAAATATATCAAAATTAAAAGAGGAAAAAATAAATACAATTCTTTTACAAAATCAAGAAGAGAAAAATTGGGTACCTCCGAAGCTTCTAAACCCTTTAGTCCCCTTCTCTCTGATCTAAAATTAATCATAAAAAAAAGTGAAATATAATACAAAACTGCTGGTATAAAAGCTGCCTTAATCACATCAATATAACTTACGTTCATTAACTCTGCCATTATAAAGGCTGTTGAACCCATTATAGGCGGCATAAAAACTCCGCCTGTTGAAGCAACAGCTTCAACACCTGCAGCAAAATGAGGCTTAAAACCTATTTTCTTCATCATTGGGATAGTAAAACTACCTGTAGTCACTACATTTGCAACTGCACTTCCAGAAATAGAACCAAAAAAACCACTCGCAATTATTGATATTTTCGCTGGGCCTCCCTTTTGTTTTCCAGCTATTATATTAGCATACTTTATAATCAATTCCCCACAACCAGAACTTAAACTTATTGCACCAAAGAAAATAAACAAATAAATATACTTAGCAGTCACACCCATAGGCATTCCCCAAATGCCCTCGGTACTTGTAAAAAGAGAGTTTGCGAAGAATTTTATATCAACACCGCAATGCCTTAATAAGCCAGGCAACATTTTACCAAACAAGGCATAAAACAATCCTACAAGAGCAATAAGAGATAGAATGGGTCCCATACTTCGTCTACCTAATTCTAGGAACAAAAAAACCATAAGATAAGCCATAAAGACTTCCGCTCCTGTAATATTTTCATAACGCATTAGAATATCATCATGAAAAATTAATAAATATAGAGGTAAGGAAACAGCGACTATAGAAAGAATGATATCAAGAGTAAACCACTTTCCCCAAACTCTTCCCTTAGAAAAAGGGTAGATAATAAAGCCTATTGCAAGTACAAAAATTGCAAAAATGCTAACTTGTTTTAGGGGGTCCAAAATTCCGAAATAAGCAGTATACAATTCAAACAAGGCCAAACCAACACTAACAATTGATATGTATGACTTTACAGGACCTTTAAATTCACGCATAACAGGTCCTACAGTTTCTCCTTCTTGAAGGATAATATCACTTTCCTCTTTTTGTATATACATATAATACCAAACCTTTCCTTCTAATACATAAAAACCAACTAAAGCTGGATGGGCTTCCTTTCAAAAAACGTAGAAAAGAGCCCATCCAGCGAAAAACATAATTTTACTTAATTACCCCGACTTCTTTAAAGTATTTCTCTGATCCTGTATGTAGTGGAATAGAAGAATGAACTCCTCCTTCAAGAGTAAGACCTTTAGCTGGAGGATACATTTCCCCCACTTCATCAATATGCTCAAAATAAACCTTCGTCAGAGTATAAGCCAAATCTTCATCTAGTGAAGCATCACACGCAAGGAATGAAAATAGGCCAAAAGAATTGATATCTTCGGGAAGAGCATAAGCTTCTTTAGGTATATTGTATTCAACGTAATAAGGACATTCCACTGTTATTTTTTTGCAATATTCTTCACTTATAGGTATAATTTCACAATGACTCGCTGTAATTAAGTCCAACATAACCGCTGAACCAAGGTTCATTATAAATATAGCTGCATCTACACGTCCATCCTTAAGTGCATCGGCTCTATCCATTCTCGCGCCACGGAAGAATTTCATATCTTCCTCTTTGAGCCCATAAGCATCAAACAAAGCTGCTGCAGCAATATTCATCGATTGACCTATAGGTGCCACTCCAACTCTTTTACCCCGAAGATCTAAAGGTGTCTTTATAGGTGAATTTTGAGGAACTACTAGGTAATAAGGGGCTCCCGTAATGCTAAATAAAGTTCTCATATCTTTATAAGGAGATTTTCCTTCATAAGGTCCAATTCCTCTATACTTAAAGTAACTCATATCGGGATTTGAAAAACATACTTGTGACTTTTTTTTCTCTAACAACGATAAGCTTTCAGCCAATCCCACTGAGGTCTGAGTACTTACAGTTAAGCCTGGAATATATTTTTCCCATATAGTAGCTATACTCCCCCCAAATGGGTACCATCCACCACCTAGCTCACCAGTAGACAACGTTATAAACACATTTTCAAAAGTCTTTTCTTCTGCTGACACAAACATACTCACAGAAAAAAGAAGTAAGATCGGGACTAAAAAAAATACTAACAAAAATTTTTTCATTTTAACTTCCTCCATACAATAATAATTTTTTCTTAACAACAAACACATAGACTCTCACGCCTTTACTGACGTGGCATTCACCTTAACAGAATATCTTCTGTCTCGGTTTACCGAGAATTTGCTCTCATCCCTGCCTCAGTAGATGGTGAATCTCGATAAATTAAAAAGAATCGACTATTAGTTTATCTCATACTATCACCCCTTCTATGAAAGCCAAATGCAAATTTTATTTTTTATGGGGCTGCATTGGCTTTTAATTATTATTTTCCCCATTCCCCGTTTTTACGAGGACAAGTTTTTAAATCTTTGATCATCCTTCTATTCGTGCCTATTTATAGCACACATCTAAAATTTGATAGAGTACCCTCTAACCTCTTTTTATCGAGACGTTAGGAGGTAATCAGAGCGGTCCTTGATATTTTTATTTTGTAGAATCTATTCTCCTTCCAAACCTGATAGACAATCTTTAACAATCTTCTAGCAGTAGCAATTTAGCACAATTAAAGCCTTTCTTAGCCTTCATAAAATAATAATAGCTCTTATCTGGACATCTTTTAAAGTACCAGCCCAGCATAAGCACATAATTATCTGAAACAGGAAAACATTCAATTTTATCTATCTCATGTCTTTCTAACATGGCAAAAAATTCACCTATATCAGATATACTCTTTAAACGTTCCACTATTTTGTCATTTTCTTTGAGTTGGGCTAAAATAAACTCTACCCGGCTAATCCGTATCCTCAATTCTTCTAGGAGTTCCAATTGACCATCCAAAAGCTTTCTCTTTAGAAGAGGCAAGGGAGTGCTCCTTAAAAATTGCATCCCTTTTACCTTAAAGAGATCAGTAAAACGGGGGAGGTTCATCTTGCATTCTCTTGTCTATCAATAAGATTGTAAATTTTATTAACTACCATAGTCTGGGGTCTCACCAAAAACATCCTCTATCTTAATACTTGTTGTATGCGTTGGCTGCTTCTACTCCTTACATAACATTCTGGTATTAAGTCTGCCCTTAGTAGGTGGGCTAAGATATCAGCAGAGATCTTAGCGGTCTTTATTTTGGCCTCCGCTACACCTTTACCTTATAAGAGATGGGCTAATTTTACTTCTAAATCACAATCACTTACCTTATCGTAAATTAACCCCCAATTCCATCCTGACTCCAGAACAGCCTTTGAACCATCTTGGGCATAAGGACTTAAGGCTCTTTTTATACTCTTTCGATTATCATTTACCTCACATCTATTAATTATCTTTCCGTCTTTATATAATGGTTATTTATGAATACCTTTTATGGGCATCTATATCTATAGAATACAATCTTGCACCTTTCTATTGGTTTAGGGTTTATTTTCCCCTATTTTACCTTATATAAGGTGCATCTGGCTTTCATTTTACCTTTTTATAAAATCAGAATTTTATAGAGTAAAATAATTTCACTTATTTGTCTAAAGGTTCCCCAATCAATGGTTTTACGTTCGCTGGAATTGGGGATTTCCACATTTTTCGGAGACCTGCCTTTTCAAACTCATTCTTTGCTTCTTTAAGAACTTCCGGGCTCATCAAAAGTTCAACAATAGAAGAACTCAAAATTTTTGCTGCTGTAATTTCACTTTCATATCCTACATGCATCGCTGCTAAAGCAGCTCCACACCAATTTGGAATGTCAAAATTTGTGTTACTATCGCCAGGTAAATAGTTTACGTAAAAACGGCACGTCGGACAGAAATAACAAAACTCAGAATGATCATCAACAGCACTTGGTTTTCTTTCACCTGTTGGAGGTACAATTTTAGTGTCCCAGGGCTCATCTTTTTTTTCTAAGCCTAAGTTTTTAAAAATTTCATTCATATAATCTCTATCTGCTTGAGTAAATTTAGGAGCACCAATGCGTTTAATATTTCGGTAAATTAAATTCACTAATGTATGGTTATAAACAGCATGCCAAGTCCCGCTAATCACTCTCTTTTTATAAGTACACCCAGTTACTTTACAAGCCGCTTCAGCACAATCTTCTAACTTTTTTATTATTTTATCAACATACTCTCTCTTTAAGGCTCGCATAACAAAATAAACCTTAGCAAAAGAAGAAATCGAACTTGTATTTTCCCCACCATTAGTAATTACAGAGCTAATAGTTAAATTTGCTTCGTGAGGGAAGAGATGTTCTTTGGTATATTCAACATTATTAATCATTAAAAGTACTGCATCCAGAGCACTCCGACCTGCATGTGGACGTCCTCCCCAAGAATTAAGGCCATAAAAACTGTATTCTTCCTCCTGGCAAGCTAAAACTTCTAATCCCCATTCTGCCATAGTTGTATGTCCAGGATGCCAACCTAAAAGTGCATCTAAACCCTCAAAATAACCATCCCTCGCCATATAAGGTTTACCTATACTCATTTTTTCTGCAGGGGTTAAAAAATACTTTATTGTTCCTTTTATCTTATATTTTTCCATTACCTCTTTTACTGCTAAAATTGCTCCCATTGACGCAGCACCAAGACCATTATGCATATCCATAAACCCTCCTGCCTTTCCAGGTAAAGGTTTTCTATAAGGTACTTGGTCCTGACTTTCTCCTTCTAACGCATCGCATTCTCCATAAGTAGCAATGACTGGTTTCCCTTCACCCCAAGTAGCAATAAAGGCAGTAGGCTGATCTTTAACTGGCTCTATTTTAAACCCATTTTCTTTAAACGCTTCCTTGAGTAGATGAGATGATTTATACTCCTGCAATGAAGGTTCAGCATACTCATAAATTTGATTACTAGTTTTTATAATAAAATCCTTGCGTGATTCTATCCCCTTTACAACTTCTTTTTGAACTTTATCTAATTTTACCATTCCTTTTTACCTCCTAATTTTAATCAACTAAATATCTATTCTTAACTTGTTTATATTAATATAGAATCAAAATTCTTAACTGCTCTCTTAATTATATCTAAACCCGCATAATTGCTCATTAGTAATTACCAAAGGAACTAAAATTATTATTACATTATTATAAAGACCAGAAGAAAGCAATATAATACCATACTCAAAAAATTTTATGCCGAGCTTGTATTTATCCGTTTTAGAATCTTTTTACTATAAAAATCTTCTTCAACTAAGGTTATTAAGACATTATGTACATTACTTTTATAAATATTTAAATCTTTGCTTATTTCAGTTACTCCCTATTCAGGTTTTTCTAAACTAAATAACTCAAGAATTTGCAAAGCTCAATCTATGGATCGAATTATTTTCTTTTTTATTTTTTATCACCTTATTAATTTTTTTAGAAATAACATAATTTGATTAAATAATTTATTAATTGGTCAGAAGTTATGTTTGTCAGACCATAAATAATAAATAAAAAATATTTTCTTTATTATTTTTTTTCCAAGCTTATTAAAGTTTTCTCAACATCGTCCAAATGTGCAAACATTTCTTCTTTCGCTCTGAATGCATTTCTTTCCTTAATAGCTTTAAATATTTTTTCATGATATTCGAGAGAACGATTCATTATTCCTGGATGTTTTACTATCGTCTCCTGAGATTCTTTAAGAAGTCCACGAACAGCAGTTAAAATCTCATAAAGAACACGATTCTGAGCTGCTTCTGCTATAGTTTCATGAAATTCTACATTTGTGTCAATATATTCAGAAACATTATTCTTAGCTACGAACTTTTTCATGTTTAATAAATTTTTTTGAAGAATATTAATATCTTCTATTGTTGCTCTCTGAGCAGCTAAGCTTGCAGTTTCTAATTCTATTACTTTACGTGCTTCAATTAAATCTTCTAAATCAACATATTTACAAATTAATTTTTCATTAAGAGAATCAGTAAAATAATCAAGCACATTTCTATTGATAATAGTGCCTTCTCTTGTCCGAATAATAATTTTTGCATAACTTAGAGCTTTCAAGGCCTCTCTAATTGTGGTCCTTCCTACATGAAATTTTTCGGCTAATTCTCTTTCTGGTGGCAATTTATCTCCAGGCTTTAGATTACCATCAATAATTA
>JBECUL010000088.1:0-7377 GCA_040225955.1 Candidatus Asgardarchaeum abyssi
TCTTGAAAGCCAAGGCCGTTGTAAATAAAAATTCCTATTTTTTAGCACTTTCAATCTTTATAATTTCTCCATCTTTCATATAAGCAATTCTGTCTGCATAAGATTTCCATGCTTCATTATGTGTAACAACAACAAATGTTATTTTTTTCTCTCTATTTAATGATCTCATCAGTTTCATTATTTCGTTACCAATTTTACTATCTAAATTTCCAGTTGGCTCATCAGCAAAAACAACTCTAGGATTTGTTACTAAAGCTCTTGCTATTGCAACTCTCTGCTGTTCTCCACCGGATAGCTGATTTGGAAAATGATCCTTTCTTTCTATCAATCCAACTGCTCTGAGGACATCTAATCCTCTCTCCTCGATCTGCTTTTTCTTCATATCTGTTGGAAGAAGAGGTGCTATAACATTTTCGAAAGCTGTCATGTTTTGTATTAAGTTAAATTCTTGGAAAACAAATCCTATTTTCTCACGTCGTATTTGAGGTAATATTCTTTCATCAATGCTAGTTAAATCAAGTCCATCAAGTATAACTTTTCCTCGTGTAGGTTTATCCAGACTGCTTAGAACATTTAAAAGAGTGGTCTTTCCACAACCAGAAGGTCCCATTACTATAAAAAATTCCCCTTCCTCAATTTTTAGATTTATATTTTTGAGAGCCTCAACTATCTCTTTTCCTCGGCGATATTCCTTCCAAACATCAATTGCACGAATAATATACTCTTTCTCTTTTTGCATTTGTATCACCCTAAATTGTCCTTCTCAGAGCAACGATTGGTCTTACAGATAAGACCCTCCATGTAGCAATCATAATTCCTGGTATTTGCGCTATAAGTATTGTTATAAAGGATACAATAAGAACATGAGGTGGAAATATTATGAATCTAACTATATCCAAATTAACAACACTATTTCCCAGAAAGTAATATAACACTCCAACTATTTCGAAAAAGATCTCCAATGTCCCAATAAAGGATATAACTGTAACAAAAACAAGCTCTCCTGCTATAAACCATTTTATTTCGTTATTGTTCCAACCCAAGCATTTCAAGGTTGCTATATCTTTCTGCCTAAAATGTGAAACTATAAATCCGTATACAGTCGCAACAATGGCCCCTGTAATGAGCACAAAAATAGCATCGTATAGAAACATAGGATTCGTCCAAGCCCATCTTCTAAGAACTACAGATATCCAAATCGCTAAAATACTATATATTACAACAAACGAAATCAGTCTTCTTCGAGAGCGTAGAGATACTTTCCATGATGTTAATAATATTCTTATCACACTCATAATTCTCACTTGCTAATCCTTTTATTAAGCATAAGATATTATCATTTATCGTTATAAAATTAATAATATTTTTGTTCATAATGATTATCTGGTGAATACAAATGTCTTATATTAAAAATTATACAGATTTGGTCTCCGAAAATCGAGAAAGAGCAAAAGTTCTTGATGCTATTGAATACGCCTTAAGGATTGCAGACCCATATAATACGATTATTAGATCATTATCATATAATAAAAAAGATAAGCTATTGAAAATTAGGAACGAAATTTTTTCGTTAGCCGATTTTGAGAGTATATATCTTCTCTCATTTGGAAAGGCTTCAATTGCAATGGCGGAGGGAATATACGAAAAATTAGGTTCTGTCATAAATAAAGGAATTATTGTATCCCCCTTTCATAGATCTAATAAACTTCCTGCTTCATTTGAAATAATAGTAGCTGGCCATCCAGACCCTAACGAAAAAAGTATCACTGCAGCTGAAAGAATTGAGGATTTTATAAGCCATGAAATCTCCAACAAGGATCTGCTGATAGTCTTAATTTCGGGTGGAGGTTCTGCACTCATTTTTAAACCACTGCCTCCTATAGAACTATCAGAATACGTATCTCTCAATAAAGCACTTTTGAGAAGTGGCGCATCAATACGTGAAATTAATATTGTACGAAAGCATCTTTCCGTTTTTGGTGGTGGGAAATTAATAAGTAAAGCTAATGCAAAATTCGTTATCTCACTAATAATAAGTGATGTTGTTGGAGATGATCTTTCAACAATCGCTAGCGGCCCAACATCTCCTGATCCTTCAACCTTTGATGATGTAAAAAGAATTCTAACGAGGTACCGCCTATTTAATAACATTTCTTCATCTATCAAACAGATAATTGAAGAAGGGTTATCATGCAAACGAAATGAAACATTAAAGCCAAATGATCCAATATTTCAAAAAGTTAAAAACATTTTACTCCTTAAGAACTTGGACATACTCCAATCACTTAAAAACTATTTTGAAAAGAAAAAGATTCACGCAATAGTATTAACCTCAAGGTTGGTAGGCGAAGCTCGGGAGATAGGCAATTTCTTATATTATCTCGCTGAGGATACTTATCTAAATGGTGTACTTGGTGAGCCACCTCTTGCTATCCTCCTAGGAGGTGAAACAACTGTAACTGTTAAAGGAAGTGGTACTGGTGGTCGAAATCAAGAATTGGTTCTTTCGTTTTTAAATGAAATGGATCCGTATATTCCAGTTATTATTTCATCTTTTGGTACAGACGGTATAGATGGACCGACAGATGCTGCTGGAGCTATATGTGACTGCTTGACCAAAAGGAAAGCAATGGAACTAAACTTTAACTTACAAGATTACTTATCTAATAATGATTCCTACACGGCTCTCAAGCAACTAAACTCCTTAATATATACTGGCTATACTGGAACAAACGTTAATGATATAGTTATAATCCTAATATCTAAAAACAGTAAAATGTGTAAAGAGAAGCACTAAGATGAGAGTGGTAGGTATTTTTAGATTAGTTGTAAGCAAATGGCAAATAATGATGAAAAATATCCTACTTTACATAACATTTTACATAAGTTTAGGTTAGAAAAAATTTAAAAAACACGTATATTATCACATTATTAAGAAACAAGCACATAGGTGCTACCTGATGGCAACATATTGGATGGAAAACTATAACAAGTTTATAGAGGAAAATAACTTGCGGAGTATAATTAGTGCTGAGAAGATGCCAGACACTACATGGATAGATGAAAGACCTTGGATTTATATTGATAATATAATGCGTGTGATAGTCCCTCCAGAATCTGTATATCCCTTATTCGCCGAAATAATCAATTATTTCGAAAAAGGTGAATTTGAGGTTCTTGCAAAAATAAATATTGAGCTAGAAAAAGAATTAAGAGCTCTTGGTAATCTTAAGATATCTAAAAATACCGTCACTGGGATTTTAAATTCCCAGAAGCTGAAAAATCTATTAATAGACATTGCTAAAAAGGATCTATCTAATGATCTCATAAACTTAAGTTTACAATCAACATCAAAAGAGCAGTTTTTCGTAGTGAACAATAAAGGATTCGCATTCATAGATGGTTCTAAATTGAAAAAAGAAGAGAAAATCGACATTGTTCATATAATTCTTGAGTCGCATGACAAATCAAGAGACTTTCAGTTCGTTAAGAATAAGTTAAAAAATAAGTTTCAATTGGTAATCCTTCACGATAAGGCTCCTATCCTAATTAAAAAACTTTAAAATACTAATTAATCTAATTATTATTGTAAAGCACTAAAAGTACTTATAATGAATATCGAATTTTTCCGAGATTAAATACTTGACAACATATAAATGTGGAGAGGATCTATAATTTTCTTCACGAAATAAATATTAGTTAAATAATGTGTTCTTAAATGGCACATTAGAAATGCTTATAATTGCATACTCAAATAAGAAATGTACCAAAAATAATTAGTAAAAAATATAACGGAGATGCTTTTTATGGTAAAGTTAACACCCAAAGATATTGCACAATTGATTATGGAAAACCCCCAAAATGCTGCTAATAAGATAAAAAAATATCTTAATGCTATGCATAAGCGTATAAAGGATCCAGCTGAGAGAATGTTCTTAGAGGGATTAGTCAAGTCTCTAAATGGAAGCGATAGGATTAACTTACTAGCCAATTTAAACACACTAGTTAAAGATGATCTTAAAGTCATTAGAAAGGGACTTAGACATGTTGAAAAGTTTGCAGAGATCGACGATGAGGTAGCAGATTTACAAAAATTTCTAAGATTATATAATCGACTACTAAAACATTTAATGGAAGGTTTACCAGAAGAAAGAGAAATCGCTAAGACGGAATTCCTTCCAGAGGAAGAATATACCTTTACTGAGGAGGAAGAAGAGGAGGGGACTTCTGATGAGTAGTGTTAGTAAATATAAGGAGATTTCACCTGCTGAGTGGTTTAGAAGAAATAAGTCTATTGCTGGTTTTGATAATCCAGCGCGTGCTATTTATACTGCAATAAGAGAAATGGTAGAAAATTCGCTAGATGCTTGTGAGGAGGGAGGTATTCTACCTGAGATCTTAGTTTGGGTAAGGTCTGTAGAAGGAAATATATATCAGATTTATGTTGCCGATAATGGAATAGGTGTTCCTGAAAAGGTGGTTCCTAAAGCATTTGCCAAGTTGTTAGTGGGAACAAAGTATACTTTAAAGCAATCCAGAGGTACTTTTGGCCTCGGTGGAAAAATGGCAATAATGTATGGGCAAATTACTACAGGGAAGCCTTTAAAAGTTATAACGGGTGTTGATGGAAAAAAGGCTCACTACTTTCTTCTGAAGATAGATATTCAGAAAAATGAGCCAATCATTCTGAAGAAAAAAGAAATTACTCTCAAAGATAACTGGAGGGGAACTATAGTATCATTTCAAATAGTTGGAGATTGGATGAGAGCCAAGTCTAAGGTAATTCAATATTTCAAAAATACTGGGATTGTGGCTCCTTACGCAAACATTACTTTCATAGATCCTGATGGGGTTCTTTATTTCTTTCGAAGAACAACTACCGCCCTACCTTCAAAACCAAAAGAGATAAAGCCCCATCCATATGGTGTAGACATAGAAACCTTGAATAGAATGATAAAGGCTACAAAAGCAAAAAACCTTGTAAAATTTATGATGGAGAATTTTCACAGAGTAGGCCGTAAAAAAGCCTTAGACTTTATAAAACATTGTGGCTTGGATCCCGAGAAAAATCCAAAAAAGTTAACTGATAAAGAAAAAAGAAAAATGGTTGTCGAAATGAAGAGCTTTAAATTCTTGCCACCAACAGCAGAGAGCTTAAGTCCATTGGGAGAAGAAATTTTATTAAAAGGAATAGAAAAAGAACTGCAGCCTGAGAAGGCAAAAGTGGTGCAGCGTCCTCCAAGATCATACATGGGTCATCCATTTATAGTTGAAGTTGGACTAGCATACGGTGGTAAAATACCACCAGCAAGCGATGGAAAATATTTGCTATTCAGATTCGCAAATAGGATTCCATTGCTTTATGATGAAGCTAATGATGTCGCAATGAGTGTTATCAAAGAGGATATAAACTGGAGTGATTACATGATCGGAAGAGATGCTCCACTGGCGATAATAGTCCATATATGTAGTACAAAAATTCCCTATAAAACAGCGGGGAAAGAATATGTAGCAGATATACCTGAGATAAGAAGAGAAATAAAACTAGGGATACAAGAATGTGCTAGAGAACTAAGGCATTATCTTTCACATCTTAAAAGAAAGGAATTTGCAGAAAAGCGTTTTTCAATACTATCTAGATTAATTGACAAATTTGTAAAATCATTAGTCCAGATAAATAAAACTCAAAAAAGAATAAAAAGAGAATACGTTAATGATCAACTTCTGAAGGAAATTTTAATAAATAAGATTAAGGTGGAGTGATGCTTATGCCCCCTAGCAAAAAGCAAAAATTGAAAATTGCAAAGGGGAAATGGTTGAAAAATGTTAGAAAGATAAGACCAATAAGGAAAAAGAAAATTGTCCTCCCAGAGGGTGTACATGTAGTAAGAGAGCTACCAGCTGATGAATTGCATAAAAAGATACATAAGCTAGCTAATCTTATAACACAGCAAATCCTAAAGGGAGAAGATCCACACTTCAAAATTCCCACAAGAACAGCAGATAACGTTATATATGATCCAGAAAATGATTTGTTGCTATTAGGAGAAAGGAGATTTACCAGAAATCTTTTATCTTTAAAATCTGGGAGAGATGCAGCTATTACTATGAGAATTCTGGAGCTTGTTCATTTTCTATTAGAGGAAAATATACATGCCACCAAAAGAGAAGTTTTTTATAATGATCCAGCATTGTTCAGAGAGCAGGATAAGAGTGATGATGCTTTAGAAGATATAGCGGCTATGTTAAATACTACAAGAGATTCTTTACATGTAGTAGCTGCTGCGAAGGGAGCAGTTGTTGGAAGGCTTAGATTTAGAGAAGGGGGAGATTTAATAGACTGTACCAAACAAGGAACTGGAGGTAAAGCTATTACACCCTTTATAGATACGATCACTGATATTGAGAGTGATGCTGAGTTTATTCTCTTAGTGGAGAAAGATGCTGCCTTTTTGAGACTCGCAGAAGATAGATTTTATAACAAGTATCCTTCAATTATTGTTACTGGTAAGGGGCAACCAGATATTGCAACTAGGATGTTTGTTAAGAAGCTTGTTAGAGAGTTAAAAATACCTGTTTTAGGGCTTGTGGATAGCGATCCATATGGAATGAAAATACTTTTAGTCTATTCAATAGGTTCTAAGAGGCTAAGTTATGAGACTGTATTCTTAGCAACACCAGATATTAAATGGTTAGGAGTTCTGCCCTCTGATCTAGATAAGTATAAGATTCCTAAAGCGGCGAGACTGAAATTGACAAAATCCGACTACAGAATTGGAAAGCTTCTTAAGAACGAACCATTTATGCGGAAAAGAAAAAGATGGCTAAAAGAACTAGAGCTTATGTTAAGAAACAAAGAAAAAGCCGAAATACAAGCATTGGCTTCTCATGGATTTAGATTCCTGACACAAGAATATCTTCCAACAAAGTTAGAGACTGCAGATTGGATATAATTATTATTTATTATTTTTTGCTTCATTCATTTTATCCCGACAAAATTCAAAACTTAAGTAAAATATATTACATAAATCTTCTTATTTTGTATAGGGATTACTATGCCAGAGATAATTTTTTGGCCATTAGATGTAGCATATACAATAATTGATGGTGTACCGTACGTAGAGATGTGGGCAATAACAGACAAAAACGAGAGAGTTATAATATTAGATGGCTCGTTTCGACCTTATTTTTACGTAGTACCGCGCGAAGGTGCTGACCTAGAAACTTTGCAAATAAAGATAAGAAAATTAAACGGTGTTAAAGCAACAGAGATTGTTGAGAAAAGTTTTCTTGGGAAAAAAGTCAAAGTAATAAAGGTCACTTGTTTAAATCCAAATTTGGTTCCCAACTTAAGAGATACCGTTAAGAAATTTCCTG
>JBECUL010000089.1:0-7148 GCA_040225955.1 Candidatus Asgardarchaeum abyssi
GAATAACCAATCAGCACCCATAACTTGATTTACCGAATAAAGGGCTGTTACAAAGCCAATAAAAGCGGGTTTTGAATATGGCCAACTTCCGATGAATTCTATTGCATTAACAGCTCCATTTCCTGTTGGCCATCCAAATTCTTTTTTAACAAGTTCTATAGCTTTAGCGGCAAGGCCTAAAGATGGTGGATCAAACACTATGGTATCTAGAAGCGGTTTTGTAATACCAAATTTTTCAGCTCTTGGTAAAAGTTCTTTAAGGATCATTATTCTTCCAGTGGGGGTCGCGTCAGACGGATTTAAGGCCAAGAGAAAAGCACATTCTATTTTATTATTTTTTAACTCCTCCAACTCAGATTCCTTTGATTCGGGTGATATTGCATCATAAATTATTCTATCGTTAGCTCCTACTTCATTTACATATCGAACTGCAGGCAATCTTATTTCGGGAACTGTGCCATCAATAATTATTGGTTCGTCAGTAACATCTAATGCAAACTCAATATACTTCAACATTGCTTCGGCTGTTTGAGCATGAACATCCAATACAGGCTGAAGCCCAAAGCCCTTAGCAATTTCTTCATGCTGCTCAATAGCTTTCTTAGCTTTTTCACGATCAAACTCACCAGTCTTATGATTGGATACTATTTTATCATCTTTATGAAAAATGGTTCCAAGTACGGCGATAGAATTTTTGCCACCTTTTCTCCCGAAAATGACATTACCTACCTTAAATGTCTTCTCGTTTTCAAAATAGAACATATAACATACCTCCAACAATTATAAAAAATAAATAGTGAAAAAGATTGTGTTACTTTTTAACTTTTTTTCTTAACTTCTCTAAGTCGCCTATGTATTCACTTAATTTTAGTTTTTCTAACGTTTCTCTTAGCGGAATACCGTCTCTGTCCCAACCTCTGAGTTTATAGTATTCATCTTTCATTTTTTCTATATCTTCTGGCTTCAGTGCAACTCCTTTCTGAGGGCCAGTTTGAATTGGATCATACATTCTTGGTGGTAAGCTATCATCATCTCTTGTAAATCCTTCTCTCGTATTAAACAATCTGGTTAGTGTATAGACCCTGTCAGTAACTTCTACTAAATCGTTTCCAGTAACTTCTATTCCAGTTAATGCGGTATACAATGCAGCATATTCATCATAGCTTAATAATATAAATCTACAATAACCCATTATGTCTGGTAGTGTTCTTGAACGTTGAGAGTCTATAACCAATTGTGGCTTCTTCTTTATAGAGTATCTCTCATAATCTGGGTTGAATATCTCTACGTACATAGTCCATGCTCTATTGTGAGCACCACCAATGTCATTTGTAACATACGCAAGAGCCATTCCAGGGGTGGATCGAGGATCGTATGCTGGCAGTTCCATACCCTTTACATTAACAGCATATCGTTCAGCACCCTTGCCTATCTTTTGAGCCGCCCGTTTCGTTCCTTCTGCAAGTATATCTCCAAACCCTTCACGATAGGCTATTTTCTTTACCATTTCGACAAGAGCTTCTCCATTGCCGAAAGTCAATTCAATTCCGTCGGTGTCTTCCTTTGTTATTATACCACGTTCGTATAATTCCATCGCGAAAGCAATTACATTCCCTGCTGATATTGCATCTATTCCTAGGAAATCACAAAGTTCGTTAGCCTTCGCTACAGCATCAAAATCGGAAACTCCACAATTGGAGCCTAATAATGTTGCTGATTCGTACTCTGGTCCTTCTATTATTATGGTTCCATACTTTTCACTCTTTACTACATTAACACCACTGCATGCTATTGGGCATCCAAAGCAAGCTCTATTCTTAAGTTTTATTCCTTTCTCATTTAGATACTTGCCACTGAAAACATGAGCATGCTCAAAATATGTAGTCTGGTAGTTCCTAGTTGGCAGTACACCCCATTCATTAGAATCAAGTGTTTGTAGCAGTGTCGTATTCTCAAGTAATTTATTTCTAGCAGGACTTTGCATTGTTTTCTTAAATGCTTCATCAGCTAATTCAAGAAACTTCTTTGGGTCATGAATTTTTATATCTTTGGACCCTCTTACTGCAATTGCCTTTAGCTTCTTTGACCCCAATACCGCCCCAGCACCACCTCTGGCAGCCTGTCTAAATAAATCGTTTGTTATACATGCAAACCTAACTAAGTTCTCACCAGCAGGACCTATTGCTGCTACTTTTATATTCCTATCGAAATGATCTTTCTTAATAATCTCATCTACTTCTTTAACTGGCTTACCCCAAAGATGTGATGCATCAAGTAGCTTAACCTCATCGTCATTTATCCATAAGTAAACTGGTTTATCGGATGCTCCCTTGATGATGATTATATCATATCCAGCAAATTTTAGTTCTGGCCCAAAATGTCCGCCAGAAAATGTATCAAGATAAGCTCCAGTAAGAGGACTCTTAGTGATAAAAGCATATTTTGTTGACTTTGGAACGTATACCCCTGTAAATGGACCAGTAGCAACAATTATATGGTTTTCTGGGGAAAACGGATCTATGCCTGGCTTGTTTAAATCATAAAGCAACTTAGCACCAAAGCCACGTCCGCCAACGAAACGCATAACCAAGTCTTTATCCAGCGGTTTTTTCTCTATTTTCTTTTCAGTTAAATCAACATATAAAACCGTATTTGCATAACCTGAGATCATATAATTCCTCCCTTATTAATCTTCATAAACAAAAATTTCACCACTCTCACCATTTATTCTAACATGAGAATGATTTTTTATACTTTTTAAATCTTCAACCGAAACATCAACAATTGTAGGTATTTCGGCCAGAATTGCACCAAAGACTACTGGTGGGTCTGGAATTACCATTACTAGCGCACTTGGATTCTTTCTTATCAACTTCAGATAATATATTGTTGATGTAGACCCTACAGACCCTCTCCCACTATAAAACATGAATATCTTTCCAGCTATATTTTCCCCTTTCAATGGGTGATTAAATTCTATAATTTCTCCCGTTTTCTGATTAACGCCCCCAAGAAATGATATGCTTTCTGTTGTAACTATAGCTTCCCCTTCCACAATTCCAGGGTATACACCACGACCTTTAATGACTCTATACTTATTTTTTCTCATTACTCCCACCTCCCTGTGAATGCTGCCTTGATTACTTTATCTGTTCTACCGAAGTAAAATCCAGTTCCAGGTATAAATGACTGCCCATAATATGACTGCTTAACAGCATTAGTTGCTATCATTTCGGGTTTCTTTTTTAAGCCATCCATTAGCAATGGGCATGTATCTCTATAAACCCTTGCACCAGTAGCCTCTATTTTATCAATTATGTCCATTCTCTTAGCAATTTCAAAAATCCCAGCCGATGTAAAAAACCAGACTTTCAACCCTTCTTTAACTTTTTTCCCTTCAAGTAAAGTTGCGTATCTCTTTAGTTCATCAAGAGATAAGTGAGGACATCCAATAACGACCGTTCTGACTTCACCAGAACCCGTCGTTAACTCCTTATATGTCCGTTCTATGTCCTCATTTGTAATTGTTATTCTATCCTCTGGAACGTCTCCTTGAAATGCATCTTTTAGTGTTTTTGCTTCAGGCGTTACCCCTACTACATGATACAATGAAATTCCACCCATAAGTGCTAATGAGTTTGCTAATATCTTTAACTGGTCAATAGTTGGGTTTTTAATCCCATCAAAAACAGGGACTGCTGGGCCGACTATTTTTCCCACCTGGAATCCTAAAGAGCTGAAATCAGCATCATCTACAAGCTTTGCTTCTACCTTTACGAGTACTGTTCCTTTTCTATTCTCAGTTAGATGGTAACCATATTCTGGTGTTCTTCCTATTAATGCAGAAATAAGTCCACTTTGACCACTTTCTCTATTTGTTCTAGCTCCGATCACACTATTAAAAAACGTAACAGCCGAGGATTCACATGATGCTATATGATCACCAAGCTTAACCAAGTCTTCTATTAAATAGTATGGGGTGCATGTAAATGTTAGCCTGATACCAAGTCTTCTGAAAATTTCTACTATATTCATTGCCATTTTAACTACATCTTCTGAAATTCCTAGTTCAGTCCATCGTTCTCTATCTATCGAGAGTGTCTGGCATGTTGTAGGCACTTTTACTTTAACATCCTCTGTGATAAAGCTTTTAAGAAATTCATGTTCCCCGCGTATATTTGTGGATGTTAAACTTACATGAGCATAAACAATAGGAACTAATCTCTCAGCCCTCATTGCATCTCCAAAGCGTACCATTATCTCCATCGCTTTCTGTAACAGAGGCCCTTGCTCGCCATTAAGTATTCTTTCTTCTTCCTTTGTGAGATACATAAAACCACCTTTTTATCCTAAAAGCGCTTTGCTTAATGTACTAATATATTGCACACTTTTAATTTGAGCAATTTGCTCAGAGTCTAATATTTGAAGAGCTCCAGCTGGACATCGTTTTACGCACTCACCACACAGTATGCAGTTCATTGCATAGTTTTCATCAGGATCCATGAACATGGCACCAAATGGGCATGCCTCGACACATGCTCCACAACCAATACACTTCTCTTTGCTAACATAGACTAAGCCCTTTTCCGTCCTTGAAATAGCACCTGTAGGACATGCTCTTATACAAGGAGCGTCGTTGCAATGATGACATGCAACTGGTTTGTCCAACCCTTCTTCTGTTCTAATAACCCTGAGTCTAGCTTTCTTGTAATTAAAGACTTTATGAAAGGTATATGAACATACAAGCTCGCAATTTCTACAACCAGTACATTTTAGGGGGTCTATATAAAGGTACTTGATAGCCATGATAAAACACCAATTTTATAAATTTTATAATTTACTAATATATTTTCTGTAGAAAATATTTAATAAAATTCTAATTTTAGATAAAAATTTTCACCATAAGCGGAAATAGAAATTATCCTAAAATAAAACAACTAAAAATAATATGCTTGACCCAAGAAAAATAATAAATAAGTAAAGGATATGAGCCAAGGGCTTTTAGAACATTGTAGAGACCAATGCATATAGTTGATCTAAAGCAGCATAAAACAGTTTCATGAGGAATATGACGAAATTAACAATAGGTGTTCCATCGATTTGATTTCCAAAGAATGGTACCTCAAATGGCAATGGGAAGATTACAGGATCTTTTACATACATTATGTGGTATACTAGTAGAAGTACATAACCAATTATGAGTAGCAGTGAAATTACCTTTTGCTTTGTAGTATAAATTAGTGGTCTATAATAGGTTCTTTGCCTTCCTCTTCCAAACGCTCTAGATTCTATAGCAACTTCTAACTCCTCACCCATTCTCATAGCATTAACAATCAAAGGCACTAACAGTGGAACAGTTCTACGAATCTTTGTCATAAATCTAGCTTTCTCATACTCTAAAGCTCTTAATCTTTGAGCCTCTAATATTCTCTCTCGCGTATCACTCAGTACTGGTAAGAATCTTAGAGCCATCATTGAAATGAATGCGTAATCATATGGAACGCCTACTTGTGTTAGTCCTATAACCAGATCAACCGCAGGGGTTGTCAGAATTATTACTGGCATCAGTAGAAGAATTCCAAAGAGACGAAGTACCAATACCAATCCAAATATCAAACCTTCATAATAAAACGTTCCAGCACCACCAAGGATTGGAAACCATGTAGGAACTACGGGACTTTGAATTGGTGTTTTATTTGCAAAATAGACCAGTGGCTGTGTGATGAATAATAGAAGTGCCAGTGGTAAACCGAAGAAGAATGCAGTCTTCATTACTCTTAGTGGCAACCTAATATACGCTGCAATTATTAAAATCACAATGAATGCAAGAAGGACGGAAACCATATTTCTTGTTGAAAAAAGCCAGAGGAATATTACAAATGAAAGAATTAGTTTTGTTACTGGATGGGCTTTATGCAGAAGAGTATTTCCCGGGATATAATCTATCTTTATTGACACGTCTTCTCACCCTAACACCTTAATAGTTTTAACAAATTCATCTACAGATAAAGGATCGCTTGGCGCACCATATTCTGTAAGCATTTGAGCCAAACGCGTAATTTGTGGCGGACTTAGGTATGTTTGTTCTAGTATTTCTGGGTGTTTAAAGACCTCTCTCGTTTTATCATCCAAAAGTACAAGTCCTTTACCCATAACTATAGTTCTAGAAGCATACATTGCAACTAGATCTATATCGTGTGTGATCATAATTATAGTCTTATTTAACTCCTTATTCAATCTACTTGCAAGTTCAAGGACTCTATGCCTTCCTGAATAATCTTGCCCAGTAGTTGGCTCATCAAGTATCAATATCGATGGATCCATTGCGAGAATCGAAGCTATTGCGACTTTTTGCCTATCACCCCAGCTCAATGCTAAGGGGTGATACTCAAGATACTCTTCAGGCAATTCTACAAGTTTCATAGCGTCTTTTACTCTTTTTTCAATCTCCTCTTCAGATAATCCTAGGTTCCGCGGACCAAACATTATTTCATCCTTCACCGAATTAGCAAATAGCTGATGGTCTGGGTTTTGCAGAACCATTCCTATTGTTCTAGCAATTTCCGCGACACTTAACTCTGCAATATCTTTGCCATGTAGCAAGATTCTACCTTGAGTTGGTCTAAGAACTCCAGTAATATTCTTGACCAATGTTGTTTTTCCAGCACCATTTTGTCCAACTATTGCAATGAACTCACCCACTCTTATCTTTAAGTTTATACCCTTTAATGCCTCGACTCCAGTTGGGTAAACAAAACGAACATTTTGGACATCTATTGCAATTTCACCTTCAGTTTTCAGAAACTCATTTTCTCGAATTTCATCTAAATTGGATGATTTGAAAGCTATTCGCTTCTCGTTGACAGCTTTTTTAAGCCAATTAACTGCATCACTTAGTTTTACGAAGGACTTTTCACTTTCATCCATTACCTTTAAATCGTATTTAAGACGATGCGCAAGGTCTGTAATTTGAGGTATTTTTACCTTTATCTCTTTCAGAAGTTTTTGTTCCATAAATGCCTCCTCAGGTGTTCCATCGAATACTATTTGTCCTTCATTCAATAGTATAACTCTATGTGCATACTCCGCAATAAGTTCACTCTTATGACTAGCCATGATTACTGTAATTTCTTGTTCCTCATTTAACT
>JBECUL010000090.1:0-7103 GCA_040225955.1 Candidatus Asgardarchaeum abyssi
CATGCAATCGCCTCACCTTCTCTATCAGGGTCGGCAGCAAGGTAGATATCTTTGGCATCACCTGCGGCCTTTCTTAATGATGATATAACTTTTTGCTTTCCAGGGATGTTCCTGTATTTCGGCTTGAAATCTTTTTCAATATCAATGCCCATTTCCTTTGCAGGCAGATCTTTTATGTGCCCGACCGTTGCAGCCACATTATAGCCTTTACCAATATACTTCTTTATGGTTCTAACCTTCGTCGGTGATTCAACTATAATAAGCGGTTTGGTCATTAATTTTATTCCTTGACGGAAAACAATTTTCCCGGCATCTGCTTCACGATTTCTTTGAGTTCAAGTCTTAGCAGAATGCCTGAAACTTTTCCGGGTTCCATAGAAATATTTCTGACAATTTCATCAATATGAACAGGATACGGCCCAAGTTCTTTTAACACCAGCGACTCCTCAGATGATAGAGGAGGAAGTTTGTCCATTTTTTTGTTTTTAGGGCCAATGAAAGAGGATCAGGAACTAACTCCAGTATTATTCGATTATTTTCAACTTTTAGGAGGAGCTTATCCCCCTCCTGAATATTTAATTGTTTTAAAATCCGTTTTGGCAAATAGATAGCCCCTCTTTTGCAAATTTTAAGCATATATATCTGGCTCAATAATATCACCAAAAAGCTAGCTATTTTCAGAATACATAAAAATATCTGATCTTATCAAATTTTCAGGTAAGTCATAAGTTGAAAAATTTTCATTATAATCCTTTACGAGCAAAGTCTATAACCTTGTTCATGTACTTTTCGGAATATTTAACTTTTATTATGTCATTCAAATCTTCACTTTTCAGTATGCTATGGTCCATCTTTATTTCGATCACATTGTATTCAAACCTTAATGCATTAATATTTTTAATTCGGCTACAATATCTTAATTAAAGAAAATAGCGATTGCATCTTACATATTCTCTTTTGAGTCGGAAGCATAAATAAAATTTATAATAATCCAGTTCAAAAATTAGAAATAATTGTAATAATGATCAGTTTTTCAATCAAATAGTTAGTGCTTGATCGGTTAATAATTCGGTGGCTTTTAAAAGTACTATATCAAATTTTAATGCTCGGCTATTTGTAATATTCTAAGCCTTGGTGAAAGGTGTGTGATATGAGTGTAAATTGTGTGGATTTGTATATTGACACAAGTCACGTACCTAAAGAAATAACCCTTACAAAGAGATTTAGAATTTTATTAAGGTTGGTTTCAAGGTGTTTCGGACCAATAAAGCTATACACAATTAGAGGTTTATTCAACGATCTTGAGTGCTATTATACCGATTTGGGCTCTGTTGCTGGTAACGATTTAGTTTTCAATAATGTGTTTCTTCAGCCAAATAAGAGTCTCACAATAGAGTTGATAGTAAGAAAGATATCTCAATCGGATGAAATTTTGATAAGCCCTACTATAGAATACAGCACAGGAAGACATTTTGTCCAGCAAGAGATAAAACCGATTGCAATAAAAGTAAAAATTTCCCGAGCTATAAGTGATATCCAACCTGGAGTTAAAGAGAGCTATGATACTACATTACTAGCCCGTTCCCGAACCACTACTATGCCGATAGAAAGGAGAAAAACGATTACTAAGAAAGCTTTAAAAGAAACAGCGCTTGTGTATAAAATTATAATAACAGGGGCTAGAGGGACTGGAAAAACAACATTACATAACATAATCAGACAGAATCCCATTCCAAAATATAGTGCTACTGAATTTTCAGTGCTGAAAATAAAACCACCTTCTCAATACGACTTCATGCCGCAATTACTCTGCTTGCAAGCTTGGACCTATACGCCTGAGAGTAAATTTTCAAGTATGTTTATTTCAGGGGCTAAGGGAGCCATTATTCTCTTTGATATGACAAGAAGGGAAACATTGGAAATCGTACCTGAGCTGGTTGGAGATGTAGTAAAACATGCGGGGTATATTCCAATATTGTTAGTTGGAAATAAAATAGATATGTGCTTGCAGCAACAGTGTATCAGCGATGATGAAATAATCGAGACCATAGAGATCATCAAAAGAGAATTCAACTATGATGATGAAAAAATCAAATATGTTAAGATGAGTGCTATTAATGGACTTTATGTAGATAAAGTTTTCAGAACGATTTTAAGGATGATCATTGAGCATGATAAGCTCAAATACATGAATAAACAGATATTCTCGCAATGACGTATATAACTCTTTGAACTGAATTTCATTCTAAAATACTTCTATTTTCCTCTCCTTGAGAAGCTTAATAATTATAAAAATACCGCAGAAAGCCCCAGATTGTATCTGGGGATGAATGTTATCTCAGGAAAAGGCATGATGGAACGTAAATTTAAAACAATAAAAGAAGAAAGATGTCCACAATGCCAAGACGCAGACACGTTATATGGAGAATAACGTATCACATCGTCTGGTATCACATAGTCTGGATACCAAAAAGGCAAAATGACTTTCTCTTTGATATGTTCACGAGTACATTATACAAGTACATCTCTGTACATTAACTCTTATTCGAGAGAGCATTGGAAAGCATTATCACATTACCGACTCTCCTTAACACCAAGATTCGCCTCGGTTCTCCATGAAATTTCAAAATCCCCAATAAAAATATTCCGCGCACATCCAAAAAGGATCATGTGAAAAAGAGTGTAGCAGAGAATAATTTTTTGCGTCAATACGGATTTTTCACCTAATTAGTGCGGAAGTACTGGTAGTGTCATCAACGCGCTCATGGGAAACTAACAGATTTTTATAGAGCGTTAAATTTAAAATTTCAGAATAGAACAGAATAGTGAGTAGTCGTGCAAAAATAATTATAGTATGGTGAGGCTTACGAGAGTTCTTTTAGTAGTGCCACCTACAGTAATAGAAATAAAAAAAGTACTTGGAGTTGCATCGCCACCACTGGGACTTGGTTATCTTGCATCAGTTGCACGAAAAAAGGGACACGATGTAAAGATTGTTGATTCAATTGGGGAAAATTTGACTTTTGACGATTTAAAAAGAAAGATTTCGCAATATGATCCTGACATAGTAGGAATTACTGCTACAACGTCAATGATACCTGATGCATATCATGTGGCAAAAATAGCAAAGGAGAATAATCCAAATATTGTTGTTATTATAGGTGGACCGCATGTTACTTTTCTTCCAGAATATACTTTACGTGCATGCCCATACATTGATATAGTAGTAAGAGGAGAGGGGGAGATTACATTCTCGGAAATTCTAGATAGCATTGAAAAAGGCAAGCAATATAAAAAAATCTTAGGGATTACTTATAAAAGTAATAGCGGAATCATAAAATCAACGCCACCTAGACCTCTTATTAAAAATGTGGATAATATCCCTATACCAGCATTCGACCTATTTAATTGGGATGCATATAAGTTTAATAACGTGCGGTATGGGACTATAATAACGTCACGTGGTTGTCCCTTCAATTGTATTTTCTGCTCATCATCACTTCTATTTGGGAAGCGTTATAGAGCCCACAGCACTGATAGAGTGCTAGAGGAAATTAAAATTCTTTACGAAAAATTCCATATTAGAGAAATTGAATTTTTGGATGATACATTTACATTGAATAGAAGAAGAGCAAAAGAGATCTCACAAAGGCTAATTAGTGAGGGTTATGACTTGTCTTGGGCTGCATCCTCTAGGGTGGATACTTTTGATAAAGAAACGGGTGCTATAATGCATAAATCTGGTGCGCATACGATTTACTTTGGTCTTGAATCAGGAACACAAAAAATACTTGATATGATTGGTAAAGGGATATCTCTTGATCAATCTTTAAAAGCAGTAAAAATTGCTAAAGAAATAGGTATTAAAACATTGGGTTCCTTTATTATTGGATTTCCACAAGAAACTAAGGATGATATAGAGAGAACAATTAACTTTGCAAAGCATGTTAATGTCGATTATGCCCAGTTCACAATTGCTACACCGTACCCTGGTACTAAGCTTTGGTTTGACGCACAAGCACAAGGTCTACTTTTAACAAAGAACTGGAGACTATATACAGCAGTAAATGTTGTTATGAAGAGTTTTTACTTAACCGCAAAGCAGATTCAGAAGTTATTAAGAAAAGCTTATATTTCGTTCTATCTACGTCCAAAATATGTCTTAAAAGACTTAATTAAGAATAAAGGAGTATTCTTTAGAAAAATAATCGCATACCTATTAAATCCAAATAGAGTAAAGTTCTAGTGCAGATTGAAATATAATCTTCTTTTTTTACATTTTTGGCTTTCTGATGCCACCGAAGTTGAAAGAGGAACCAATTCTCTATCGGTTGATTTCTTTTTATTCTTTATTTTCCATATTGCTCTAATAACTTCTCACATAGCCTAGTAACCTTTTTAGCTCTTTTTACGGCATCCTCTGCATCCTTTTTACTTATTAAATCCTCTGGAGAGAGAAATCCCTCTTCACCACCATAAAAGCTTATCTCTCTTTTCTTTACCAGTTTCTTAGAAGTCTCTGCCAAGAAAGGTATTTCTCTTCTAAACCACTCAGGAAAACGATTTTTTGAAATTATTAGAATATCGGATACGTCATGAATTTTTGGGTATTCTATGCCAACAAGGCGTAATGATGCTTTTAGACTTAATTCAACGCCCTCCTGGCTCAGCCTAACTGCGTATGGATAATTTCCTTCATTATAAGCATCCTCTGCATCATTGACTCTTGCTCTTGCTTGTCTCAAATACGATCTCGCAAGCTTAATGAATTTCAAATGTCGATAACCTCCATAGGTTTATAGTCTGGTTTTAGATCCCAGTACCAAGTCCCGTTTTTCAATTTGATTCGCCTAGCACCCATTAGTTGCAATTTTGCTCGTAACTTATTTAGGACATTTTGTAGGAAATCGTTTTCATCATAAAGAATTTTTACATCTTCAGTTAGATCTAAAAGAATAACAGGTAGCTGTAATGTTTCCCTTTTATTTAGCGGGTAATAGCTGAGAGTTGCGTATATGCCATGTTTCATCAGCCAAAAACGTTCCTTTTTAATCCTTTCAATCTCTTCTATGTCTGCTATTGTTTCAATACGGGACGCTATGCTTCCCTCAAAATCTTCTGAAATAAGTAGAATATCGATATCGCTTGTCGGCTTTGCAGTCCCTCTGGCAACGGAACCATAGATAGCAAATGTTATGAGTCTATAACGTCTTGAGATTACCCTAAAAGTGTCAAGAATCAGCTTTAAATATATTTCTTGTTTTATCTCTAGTTTCTTTACTTTCTCTGATGCCAATAGGATAAAATTCTCTGGATCCAGCAATCTGTAAATTCTTGGTCTTCTCCTAAAAACCATTAAGATGCCATAAGAGTGAAGCTTACTTGTTATTAAAGCCATTTTTCCTTCAGAGACTCTAAGAATTTCCATTGCTTCCTTAAAGGTAAACGTTTCAGTTTCAAATGCTGTGTACAGTTTAGAGTACGCCTCTCCAAGCCATTTAGGAATCCACATAAATTTTCACCTTTATAAATAGTTAATGTTTACTATTTATTAAAGTTATGTAATCATTTATTTTTCTCGAAACTCGAAAGTATCTCAAAAAATCGCTTCCACGAAAATTCAATCTTTCCAGAGCCTTTTGAAACGTATTTTAGCTTGGCACACGGGACTTCTTTGAACGATTCAAAAATTTTGCTATCAATAAGCAGGAATATTGGTATTCCGTATCTGCATAGGGTTGTATATTTCTGGATTTTTCTCTCAACATACTCCTTTCTCCAAAAGCCTACTATTTCGACGAAAACTCGAGTATCGCCTCTACTAAGAATGAAATCTGGAATAACAAGGATGTCTTCAACTTGTATGGGTTCGGGTTCTCGTTCTATTGTCCATCCTCTAGGTTTTGTTGATTCGAAAATCCAAAAGAGACGCTTTTCAACATCACTATCAAAGAAAGTTTCCCACTCTGTTTTCTCGTAAGCCGGTAGTGGTCTAATATATTTTAACTTACGGGAGTCTATTTTAAGCTTACAATCTTTGTTTCGTATTTTGAGATTTGCAGATAGCCACCACGATTTAAGATTTACTTGATCCATTATTCTGAAGACTTGCGAGAGCGCAGATGCCATTGCGAGGCCATATTTTATTGGTCTTCCAAAAAGTTGCTTAGGGCCTACCATACTTATTTTTAGATTATTATTTTCTCTGGTGATAACAAAGTCAACCAAAACTCCATATCTTTTACAAATCGGATAGACCTTTTTAGCAATAAAGCCATAATTCTTTGAGTCTATTCTCATGGAAACTGACGTTGCATAGTAGAGAAGAGTCATAAGAACCTCAAAATTATAAAAGCTAGCGATGTCTTCCGCGGAGAATTCTTTATTTAGTCTAATTACTCGATTTTGCAAATTATCCAAGTAAAGTAACTCACTCAAAATTTTGGGATTTGACAGTCCAAAGTGCTCGGCGGCTTTCTTTAAGGCCTCTTCATATTTCCCTGTTGGAATCACACCACCATACTCATTCTGAATAAACTTAAAAAATTCTATTCGCAAGTCAATCGGCCTTTCAATCTTCTGTCTTTTTAAATTTAACAATTCTTCGTGGTTCAAAATATCCTCAAATCTCCTTTCCTCTAGCTTAAAGTAACTCCTGAGAAGAACTTTAATTAGACCACGACCAACTTTCCAATCGAGGAATGTATTTTCAAGCTCTAGGAAATCTATGCTTTCATACTTATTGTTAGTATACATAGAAATTCTTGAGATAAGCCAATTAATCTTTGGGAATGACTTCTCGTCTAAGAGTATAGGAGTTATTGTGTCCCGTGACCGCTTAACTGATATTAAATCAAGACCTAATGGCATTTCAGATGCCCTCTCGCCTTCTTCGAGATAATGATACGTCAAGAGTGCCTCTTGTTATAAGCTCGTAAAGAATAGCCACGCCATCTTTAGGTCTTAGAATCCGACCCAACCTTTGAATATATTGACGTTTACTACCAGTACCACTGAGGATTATTCCTACAGAAGCATCTGGGACATCTACTCCTTCATCAAGAACCTCTGCAGTAACAAGTTTAGTTAATTCTCCCTTTCTA
>JBECUL010000091.1:0-7098 GCA_040225955.1 Candidatus Asgardarchaeum abyssi
ATCCCACCGTTGAATTGTTTTCGGTGGGCTCCGAGTATTTCACTTGCCTGCTTGAGCGTATAAAGTTTTCTTTTACTACCGTATGCTCATATTTATTCATAAAAAATTTAAAGATTTTCATCAAAAAGAACAGTTTCGTTAGGCTTTTTGATTAACTTATATCTCGCTAGTATGTCGATGATATGGAAGTCTATAATAGCAAAATTAGTATAGCCTATATTTCTTAAAAAGTGACTTGCTTCTTTATATCCAATTCCTTTTATATTTTTAACCAACCACTCTCTCAGTTTATTTTCATCATCAAAGGAGTTAATAATATCTTTTAACGAGTCCTTATATTTTCGCGCTTTTACAATATATTTTGCCCTAGTCTCGGGAAATCGATGCCCTAATTCTTTTAATTTTCTTGCTAACAGAGACTCTTGAAGTGTTAGGAGGTCATCTCCTAACACTTCTTGAATTTTTATACTTCTCTCGGCATTAAAATTAGCTGTTAAAATGCAAAAGCAAAGCTCTTTAAATATTTCATCACTTGATTTTTTACCGTTTTCTTTAAATTCTCTTATACTGGCATCTATTACCTTTTTTATTTGACTCTTTTTCAAGTTTTCAATAGATTGCAGCAATTCTTTAATGCCATTATTACTCATTGACATTTTAACACCTTACCTTAATTAAAACAAATAATAATCATAGTATCGTAACTTAAGACCTACCTTGGCGATTCCATAATTTACGTGATTTTATAAATCTATGGTTTGATTTTCGATATAGTATATAACCAAAAAGAATTCTTTAATTTAGAGCTTTCTTATTATTCATTATAGCTAACATTTTTATATTCTATCTTTTTGTTATATTGTGCTGATAATTGTGGGAGGTTTCCTATGAAAGACCTATTAAAGATATCGGGCGTCTGTGGCATTCTAGCCCCAGTAGTAGCATATACGTTTATTTTTATATCAATAGCAAATGCTCCATGGTTCTCGTGGCAGTTAAATGCTTTGAGTGATTTGGGAGCTCATGCAGGTTCGGATTTAACATTCAATTTTGGATTGATGATTGCAGGTGTTCTAGAGCTAATTTTTTCAATTGGCTTATACATATACTTTAAGGATACTTTAAGCAAAATAGGATCGATATTTCTAATTTTAGATTCTATCGCTCTTTTTGGGATCGGGCTTTTCCCAGAAACAGCAGGTAGAATTCACTTTTACGTTTCGGTGATGTTTTTTGTTATGTTTCCTTTAGGATATTTAGTTTTTAGTATAGCTTTCTTACTAAGAAGAAATAACTTTTTATTAGTAGTAATAGCCTTGTTAGGGACTGTTGCATCCATAATTATTTGGAGTTTTCCTTGGAGCTCATTAGGTATTACAGGAGTTGCAATACCAGAGTTTTTGTCATCTTTAATAGGCTCTCTTTGGGTAATTGCCATGTCTATTGAATTATATAGAAAGAGTGAATGAGGGATTAGCTCTCATCTATTTGAAATATTATATATTATTTTTTTGTGGCTATAAAGTAAAGCAAAAGTTTAAATATTTCGTCATAGGATATGAGTTGGTATAACATATGTGAGTTTGAGTTGTTGTGAACAAGGAAGAAAATATTAGTTCGGACGCATTGAAAATACGTGATATAAAACCTGGTGATGTACAATTAACCTTGTATTTTAAGGTCCTTGAAAAGCAAACAGAGAGAACTATTTTTTCTAGGAAAGATAAAACAACACATCGTATAGCTGAGTTTCTAGTCGGCGATGATACTGGTGTTATTGTATTAACTGCATGGGATGACACTATTGATAGACTATCCATTGGAAAAACTTACAAACTGATGAATGCATATGCTGAAATGCGAAGTGGATATTTACGTGTAGTAATCGGACGACATAGCAAACTTGAGGAGGCAAATGTAAATCTCGGGGAAATTAATATGCTTAATAACAGATCTCAGATGACAGCACCAATTATTGATTATTCGATATATCCTAGAAGCATCATAAAGGGAAAAACTAAACCTAGTAGGTCTAGAAGGAGAAGAAGATAAAAAAAGTAGTGATAATTACAATAAATAGTTGCTAATAATTTAGTTTTTATTTATTCTTCTTACTGATACTTACTGTTTATTCTCTTAAGCTAATCGCTTATTTGGAAATTTCCTTCTTTGTCAATAACTATCTTTTTGTGTCTCAATGCCCAGCATGACATAACAATACCAACCGGCAGCGATGCAGGATGCCTAGCAGAAATTTCAATATGTACATCGATTGCTGTTGGTCCTTCTCCCAAGCCCATAACACCGATTCCAAGCTCATTGACCGCCTTTAATAGTTCTAGTTCCATATTAGCAATAAAACTCTCAGGATGACGCTCACCTATCTTCCTGAGCAATGCTCTTTTTCCTATGATCATAGCCATATCTTCGCCGCCACCTATTCCAACACCAATAATATAAGGTGGGCACCCTTTAGATCCTGCGTCTATAACGGCATCTATAACTGCCTTCTTTATCCCTTTCCATCCAACTCCTGGTGGAAGCATGAATAACTTTGATACATTACTACTTCCGCCTCCCTTGGGAACTACATATATTTCCAAAGTATCTCCTGGTACCAACTCCAAATATATCCATGGAATATATCCTCGTAATCCTACGTTTGTCTTAGTATTTCCCTTTAGAAGATCAACAGCATTCGGTCTTAATGGGACCTCCTTTGTGGCAATTTCGGTAGCTCTTTGCAGAATTTCTTTTAATTTGCTTCTTATAGGAAAATCATCACCAAGTTTTACAAAGAAGGAGACAATCCCAGTATCTTGACAAATTGGCTTTGATAGTTTAATTGCAAGCTCAATATTGTTAACAATGGCTTCAAGTTGTGATCTTGCAATTGGATTTTTTTCAGTCTCGAGCCTTCTTTTTAACTCATTAAATACGTCATCTGGCATTACTGTCGCTGCCTTTCTTAACCCCTCAACTACCGATTTTTCTATAATACTTTCAAGTTCAGACACATTCATATTAATCAACTCCAGCCATTTTATAAGCAATATTTCGTCTTTCTCTAACCTTTTTACTTACATCCTCGAATAAGTTATTTCCATGAGCATCAATTGTTACTATTAACGGTCCAAAATTTTCTACTTCGAAGACCCACAGTGCTTCTGGCATTCCTAATTCTTCGAGCCAATATACAGTTTTTACCTTCTTGATAGCGTTTGCTGCAAGAATAGCAGCTCCTCCAGTAAATGCAGCATATATGGCACCAACTTCCTTACAAGCCGCTGTTGTCTTACTTCCCATACCACCCTTCCCAATGATCATCCTTGTCTTAAATATTTTGATAAACTTATCTTCAAAAAGCTCCATCCTTGTGCTTGTTGTTGGACCTGCAGCTACAACCTCCCATTTATCATCAATCTTTTTTATTACTGGTCCACAATGATATACTGCAACTTCTCCGAAATTTATTGGTAACTTTTCGCCTCTCTCATACTTTTCTAATGCGATCTTATGTGCTTCATCACGTGCCGTGACGACCACACCAGAGAGGTACACGATATCTCCAACTTTTAGCTGCCTTACATCATCCTCACTAAGAGGAGTTTTGAGGTAATATTCTTTTGGCATAATAATCACCAAAGAATGACTAAGACATTCTTAATTGAGATGGAACATTTTTATATCTTTTTGTGTAAATATTCACATAGAGTAAAGGGGCTTTCAAAATGATAGACTCATACGTTGAAAGAGCCAAGCTTAACGAGGAGAATTATAAGAAGGTTTTAGAGTTTTACCATTCCAGAAAGAGCGGAAAGCCTAACATCCTACTCTTTACTTGCATGGACGAAAGAATTATACCCTCATTCTTATTTAACACAGGAATTGGAGATTTAGTAGTAATTAGAAATGCAGGAGCATATTTATCGGGAGATGTAATCAGAAGCATTGTTGTAGCTGTGTTTGAAAAAAATATTGATAAGATAATAATTGTTGGACATACGGATTGTGGTATGACGAAAGTGAACCCAAAAGAGTTAAAGAAGGAAATTTCTGAAAAAACAGGTCTTTATGATGATGAAATTGATTATTATACAGGTGATTTTGAAAGTTGGATTAAAGCATTTAATGACCCATATGAAAATGTTAAGAGAAGTCTAATCATTTTAAGAAGACACCCTTTAATACCAGAAGATGTTGAAATAAGAGGTTTTGTATTTAATTTGGAGACCGCCTCTCTTGAGGAGGTGACAATCTAGAGGTGAATAAAAAATGATATTAGAATGGTTGTTATCTATCCCATGGTTAGAGATAAGTTGGGGTTTTTTCATATCTGGAATTATTTTAACAATAATAGCCGTTGTAGGGGCTATGGAAAGCGGTGGAGTCGAAACAGGACATGAAGTTGATATATCCCATGATGTTGATGTGGGGCACGATTTGGATATATCTCACGATGTTGATATAGGACATGATTTAGATGTCGGGCATGATGTTGATATAGGACACGATTTGGACGTATCCCATGATGTTGATGTGGGGCACGATTTGGATATATCTCACGATGTGGGACATGGAGAATATTTAGAACATGGTGGCACACCATTGACCTTATTATTAGGTGCGTTTCTTCTAATATATGGCGGGTTTGGTATCGCAATATTTCAATATTATGGGGTTACGCTTCTCAATATTTTAGGACTATTAGGCATTACGATATTTGCTATGTTTTTAGTAAGCTTCATGTGGAAAAAAATATTTACAACTGGCACGTACACTTGGAGAGCCGAGTATGCTATTGGTAAAATTGCAACTGTTATGTTTACAGTAGATAAAGATGGGGGAAGCATAAAAGTAGATACTCATACTCCTCTGGGCATCGTAACTTATCCCGCGAGATCTCTAGATCCAAATAAAACTTATCCGTCTGGTGAACTTGTTTATGTGATTGGTTTTAAAGACGGTTATGCTATAGTTAGCGACAGCCCACTACCTAGGCGGAAAAACTAAACATCATGTAAAGATACTTGCTTGGATTCCTATTACAAAACCTTTTAAAGTTCGTTTCTTCTTATTTATTATTAAATATCTCTGGTGATATGAATGCAACTAGAAGGTATAGGACCTCTTACATGGATTATTGTTGTCATTTTCCTATTATTAATATTGATCATCGCGATCTATAAGACACGATACAGAAAATTCAAAACAAATGTCTATGTAATTCATTTCAGAAGAGGAAGAATAAAGCATGCAGGCCTTGGTGGAAGCTTTATTCTGCTTCCATTGATTGATGAATATGTTGAAATACCAACGACAGCGCAAAAGGTTGACATATCTGCTGAAAGAGTGATAACCATAGAAAATCAAGAATTGATTATACATGGATTTGTCGTCTGGCGTGTTGTTGATCCTGAGAAACTGTTTAGCAATGCTGAGTGGAGTAAAATTGACGAAATTCTGAAAGATGTTACTGAGAGCGTTATACGTACTACGTGCGCAAACATGGAGTTGATAGACATCCTTAGAGAGAGGGAACGTATCATCCGTGCTATAGTAAGTGAGTTAGACAAAATAACTGCTGATTGGGGTATAAAGGTAATAACAGTCGAAATAAAAGACGTATCAGTGGTAAATAAGGAACTCTTCCAGAATCTACAAGCTGAGATGTTTTGGAACCAATGGAGAAATGCCCAAACTCTACAACAAACAAGTATGCAGGAAATTGGTATTTTAGAGCAAGAGAGAGAAAAGACAGTTGGTCTTAAAGAGAGAGAAAAGAAGCTAGAGCTTACAAAAAAGGATATCGAGATCGCTAAGATGGAAGCTGAAAAAGAAAAGGCTAAGAAGATTATTGAGGCTGAAGCAACGCGGCAAGCCCAAATAATTGAAGCTCAAGGTAAGGCAGAAGCCGAGTATTTATCACTAGTTAAGCGCGCAGAGGGATTAAGAAAATTAGCGGAATCAATAAACGACCAAATCATAACATATGAAATAGTTAAACAGCTACCAGACCTTACTCAAAATCTAAGACATATGTTTAAAGAGGCAGTTTTTATTGGTGCTGGGGAGAAGGTTGGTGATGTAGTTCCAAGTTTGATAGGAATAATTTATGATACAATTAGACAGTTAACAGCAGGTAAAAGTGCTGAGAGTTTGAAAGTTTTAAAAGAGAGTTTGAGAGAGACTACTAAAAAGGTCTAATTAGCTACTTCTATCTCTTATTCTTTTTATAGTACTTTAAAAACATCCATATCTATTTCTATAGGGTGTACTTATGTATAATGCAACTCCACTTATTGAATTTGCGAAGACTATTGTTCAATTTATCTTAGCAGGCCTTCTACTAGCAAAGTGGATATCTTCAAAAGAGCGCTTTTATACGGATATTCCGTTTTTATTTAGTATGCTCTTCATGTTTGTTGCTATCGGCGAAGCTTTAGATGCACTCTTTGATGCACAATTGCTTTTAGCAACCTTAGAACTTTATAAAGTTCGTCTGTTTATAGCTGTCACGGGATTGACATTTATTGTCTTTCTGCTGTTTGTTATATGGGTAAGAAAAAATTATCGCTATCATTTGGTTTTTTCAGCGTCATTTCTTGGAATTTTTGGTTCATTGATCTTAATTTCTGAAAATGCTACTACGGCTTTGTTGGTTGCATCTATTGCAATAATTTTAGTTGCAATTCCTAGTGGAATAACACTAATTGTGATATGGAGGCTAAAACGGTTACCAGAATTTCACAGCTTGCTTGCGGCCATAGCTATAGTTATAATTGTTTTGGGACAGATATTGGAAAATATATTAAGCGGTAGTAGCATCTTGTGGATTTCAGAAGGTGTGGACTTACTTGGATGGATAACTTTGTATCTATCAACAGTTATTAGACCTAATTATACTTAGTTCACCCTTGCTTTGCGAAACTGTTACGATTTAGAATGTTTAGATTCTTGCTTGGTTTCTCTGATATTAGTGGTGTATATGGAGAAAAGGAAGAGAATGTTGAGAAGCGGAGTTCAGCGGATGTCCGCATTGGTGAGCGAACATCCACCTTGGGCCTCATCAGCCTCAGCTCCCTCTGGGTTCATGGG
>JBECUL010000092.1:0-7060 GCA_040225955.1 Candidatus Asgardarchaeum abyssi
TACCCTTAGGGGCGGTGACGAATATGGGAGATGGATTTTCGCAGTTCATGCAGTGCTCATCTTATCTTAACAGCACCATCAAATCAAATGAAAAATTAATAAATAAAAAAGTAGAAATAGTAATACTTAACTACACATATATGATTTCTTTATGATCTAGTGGTAACAAGATAATAAGAAGAAAATAAAATAAAACTGTCAAATTCCTTCCGTTCTATTCTTCATCTCTATCTTGCGAAAGCTTCAAGTAATAATGTGGTGTATAAGAAATGAATAAGGATGTAACCTTAGTGATACCTACTTATAATGAAGCTGAGAATTTAAAAAAATTACTGCCACAAGTAGCTCACTTAGTTAAGAAGGTTATAGTTGTTGATGATAATAGCATTGATGGTACAGCTAGTGTCGCTAAAGTTTTTGGTAAGAATGTATATGTTATAGTTAGACCTAGGAAAATGGGTTTAAATTCAGCAATATATTTTGGCGCACTCAATACAGATACCGAATATGTTGCAGTAATGGATGCTGATTTAAGTCATCCGCCAGAAACATTGAAAAAAATGCTTAAATACGTTAATGATTTTGAGATTATAATTGGCACACGCCGTGATATACAAAATTGGACGCTGAAAAGAAATCTTATTAGTTTAGGCGCCAAATTACTTACAAAACCTTTTGTTAGGAATATCCAAGATCCCATAAGTGGTTTTTTTATTGCCAAAAGAGAGATTATTCTAAAATATGGTCGTTTTGCACCACCAGAGGGATATAAAATTTTATTTACTATACTTCGTCACTATATTAAAAAACATAAAGATATAAAGATAAAAGAAGTCTTGTATACCTTTAACAATCGTCAATTTGGTAAGTCAAAATTAGGAAAAAAACAAATTCTATTATATATTTTTAATGTAGTAAGTAATTTTTTTTATGCACTCTAAAAAGTTTTCAATGCGATTTTTAAGGCGCTGCTAAGAAATAAACATTATACATCGCCGAGATTAAATGCTTAATTACGTATAGCATTCTGGAGTATGACTTTGTAGTGCAATGGATTTCATTTTAGACAAAAAAAGCAGCATTCAAAAATCTATTTTTTGCTGATATAGTTTAAAATACTTAACTCTTTTATTAGTACTTCCGAAAAATTATGGAGAATCATCTTGAATCGCCTCTAACTTGGATCTTATGATTCTCCTAAATGTATATAGCGTCACCACAACGCCTGTAAATTCCTTGATCCCGCTAAGTACCTCTGTTGAGTCCACTGCTAGTGAGAGCCGCCGGGGAACACGTCCTTTTCGAATGGGTTCGACGATTGTATTCCCGATATAATGTTCTAGCTGTTTTACATCCTCCAAGGTTAGTTTTGCCAGGTGGTACATTACGGTGTTCCCATCAATTTTGGCGGCTATTGGTGCGGCTTGGAAGATCGAGGTCTTGTCTGCGGCTGCGTAGAAGACAGTATTCTTGACGGCCCGTTCGATAGACTCCGTCTTCTTATTGGCTCTTATAGGTAGTTGATTTTGTCGAGCATGGAGGAAAGCTTATAAGCGTGTCTGTTGTTATTATGACTGGGGCGGATTCGCCTGACAAGAACTCTTATGGTGTTGGTTATTTTGCGGAGCATAGGTTAAAGTCGGGCGATCCGCCCCAAAAATCTTTCCATTTTTCGGAAGTACTATTTATTTTTTCACGTATCTTAACAGTACAGATAAAAAGAATATAATATATTAATATAACTTCTTCAGTGAGTATATTTTTATAATATATATTCTATTCTTTGATATATCTCATCACTACTAAAAAAATAGATAAATATTGATAAAATTGATAAATATTTAGTAAACAAAGTAAAAAGCATTGCTGGTGATATTATGAAGGCGTTAGTTTTAAGTGGCGGTAAAGGTACTCGATTACGTCCACTAACTTTTACAACAGCAAAACAGCTTATACCAGTAGCTAATAAACCAGTGCTTGGATATGTTTTAGATCAAGTTGCTGAAATAGGAATTAAAGACGTCGGGATTATAATAGCTCCAGAAACTGGACATGAGGTTAAGGCCTATGTAAAAGACGGTTCGGAATGGGGATTTAAAGTGACTTATATTCTACAAGAGCCTCTTGGTTTAGCTCATGCGGTGAAAACGGCCAAAAACTTTTTAAAAAACGAGAACTTTGTTATGTGTCTTGGGGATAATCTTTTAGGTGATGGTATAGCAAAATATGCCATAGAGTTCGTAGAGAGTCATATCGATGCTTTAATCCTATTAAAGGATGTTGATAATCCATCCGCATTTGGAATTGCTGTATTAGATGATAAGGGGAACGTTCTAAAGCTTATTGAAAAACCAAAAAAGCCCCCTAGTAATCTTGCTTTAGTTGGAATATATTTCTTTTCGCCTAATATTCATAACGCTATTGATCGTATAAAGCCCTCATGGCGTGGCGAGTTGGAAATAACAGATGCAATTCAAGAATTAATAAATATGGGATATAAAGTGAAAGCTGAAATTCTGAAATCGTGGTGGATCGACACTGGCAAAAAGGATGACATTTTATCGGCGAATGCTATTATTCTGGATGAATATATTAAACGAGATATCAAAGGAAAAATAGAAAATAGTGTAATTGAGGGACGTGTAACTATCGACGAGAATGCTATAATTCGAAATAGTAAAATTCGGGGCCCTGCTATCATCGGCAAAAATACTTTAATTGAGAACTCTTTTGTGGGCCCTTATACAAGTATTGGTAGTAATTGTAGGATAGTTAATTCTATCATTGAATATTGCGTGATTATGGATGGCACTGAAATTGAGAATGTTGATAGATTGGAGGAAAGTCTAATTGGTCGTAATGCCAAGGTTCTTATGAAAAGCAACAAAAATATTATTAAATTAAACGTAGGGGACTATTCACAAGTAGAAATTTAGCTAATATAGAATGACAATATGCAAAATCCTTAAAAAATAGAAGAGTAGATGCAAGTATGTTAGGCTTATATAAATTAAAATTTTCTCTAAAAATTACAATCATAAAATTCTCTTTTTTTATTTTAATATATTTTATCTATTTTAGTAGTTAAATGATAAAAGAAAGGGATGTGATATTTAATGAGGGTCCTTGTCACCGGCGGTGCAGGATATATAGGTTCGATAATGGTTCCTATGCTTCTAGACAGGGGTTTCGATGTAATAGTTCTAGATAGATTTTTCTTTGGAAAAGAAACTCTAAGGGATGTTGAAGGGGATCCAAGATTAACTCTTATTAAGGATGATATCCGTTGGTTTGACCCATCAATAATGAAAGGTGTTGACGCGGTAATTGATTTAGCGGCATTATCAAATGATCCTAGTGGCGAATTAGATCCTCAAAAAACTTTAGAAATAAATTATAAAGGTAGAGTTAGGGTTGCTCAAATAGCAAAGAAATATGGCGTAGAAAAATATATCTTTGCATCAACATGTAGTGTTTATGGCTTTCAAAATAGAATTGTGGACGAAAAATCGCCCTTAAATCCATTGACAACCTACGCAAAATCGGCTGTCTTAGCAGAACAAGAGATAATGCCTCTGGGTGACGAAAAATTTAGTGTGACTTTCTTAAGGCAAGCAACTGTTTATGGACTTTCTCCACGAATGCGTTTTGATTTGGTAATAAACGCCATGGTTCTTCATCTCTGGAAAAACGGAAAACTGCGAATAATGCGTGATGGTACTCAATGGAGACCATTTGTTTATATTAAAGATACTTCAAGAGCTTTTATAAAGGTTTTAGAAGCTGATAAAGAAATTGTCAATAAGCAGATATTCAATGTCGGAAGTAATGAACAGAATTTCCAAATTTTCCCACTTGCAAAGATGCTTGCAGATGCTGTTGGTATGGAGTTAAAGTATGAATGGTACGGAGATCCAGATAAAAGATCGTATAGAGTGGACTTTACAAAAATAAAAAGAGTTCTTGGTTTTACACCAAAATACACTCCAAGAGAGGCAGCCAAGGAAATCTTTCAGGCACTAGAGGATGGAAGAGTTAAGGATGATATTAAAACAATAACTGTTAAATGGTATAAGTATTTACTTGAAGCCCATAAAATAATTAAAGATGTAGAAATTAATGGAACTATTTTATAATGGAGGTGAAAAAATGCCTTTTGAATTTAAAAAATTAGACGTTTCTGGTGTAATTTTAATCAAGCCCAAGGTGTTTGAAGACGAACGTGGGTTTTTCATGGAAACATATAAAAAGGAAGACTTCGAAAAAGCAGGGATAAGTGGCGATTTCATCCAAGATAATCATTCTAGATCGAAATATGGCGTCCTAAGAGGTTTACACTTCCAGAAAAATCCTTATTCTCAAGCAAAAATAGTTAGATGTATTAGAGGCGTTATATACGATGTTGCTGTTGATTTAAGACGTAATTCTCCGACTTTTGGAAAATACGTAGGTGTAATTCTTTCAGAATTTAATAAATATATGCTCTATATACCACGAGGCTTTGCTCATGGATTCTTGGTTCTGAGCGACGTCGCTGAAGTTGTTTATAAAGTTGACAATATTTATGCACCTGACTACGAAGGTGGACTGATTTGGAATGATCCAGAATTAAAAATACCATGGCCTATTGAAAAGCCGATACTTTCTTCTAAAGATCAGAAATGGCCGACTCTTAAAATGCTGATTGAGAGAAATGAGGTGTTTTAAAACAACAATAGTAGGGTGATTTTAGTGAAAGTTGCTATAATAGGTGCAAGTGGCCAACTAGGAACTGATTTAGTTGAGATATTTGGAGAAGAAGCTATACCTTTCACACATAGAGATTTAGAGGTTACCGATATTAAAAGCTTAGAAATTTTAAAAGAACATAAACCTGATGTAATAATTAATACCGCGGCATATCATAAAACTGATGACTGTGAAATATACCCAGAAAAAACATTCCAAGTTAATGCTATTGGAGCTTTAAATGTTGCAAAGATTGCTAACGAAATTGGCGCAATTAATCTTTATATAAGTACAGACTATGTATTTGACGGAGAAAAGAACGAACCTTATACCGAAGAGGATCATCCAAATCCCATTAATATTTACGGCCTTAGCAAGTATGTCGGAGAGATTCTTACAAGAAATTATTCTTTAAAGTACTACATTATTAGAGTGGCCAGTCTTTATGGAAAGGCAGGTGCAAGCGGAAAAGGTGGTAATTTTGTAGAGTTCATGATAAAAAAGGCGAAAAGTGGAGAAAAAATTTACGTTGTCGATGATATGTTTATGAGCCCAACATATACCAAAGACGTAGCTCTTACCTTGAGGAGGTTTTTAAAAATGAAACCAGAGTTCGGAGTTTATCATATGGTTAATGAGGGCCATTGTAGCTGGTATGATTTTACAAAAGCCATTTTTGAGATTCTAGGGTGGCATGTAGAACTAAAACCAATAAAAACAAATGAACTAAAAAGATTAGCAAAAAGACCAAAATTCTCAGCTTTGAAGAATATGAAATTAGAAAAAATAGGGCTGAAAATGAGGCATTGGAGAGAGGCTTTAAGAGATTATTTGCGTGAAAAAGGCTATATTTAATCTATGAGAATATAAATAGAAGGACAACAAAATGAGAACAGATGAGAACAATACTATAATAAGGATATTACATTTCCTTTAACTTACTTAACCGTGTGCTCTATTTTTAAAACTTTAATCATTGTACGATTTTTGTTTTTTGTAACTACTAAAATTGGTCTTCTTCTTAAAATCTAATATAAGAAGTGATATAAGAAGAGAAGGCGATAAGTTCCTTTTAAGCGACATAGCAATAATTCAGAAAATAAATATGTATGTCCTTCCTTAACCTTAAAATGAATAATTTAATAAAAATTCAAATACATTTGTTGCAAATAAATCTAAACGGTGATATTTTCGATGAGAGAAAAAAACAATACAAACTTGACATTAGGAAAAGTCGTTGTTGGAGGGTTTTGGCTATATCTGGATACTATATTAGTTAACTTAATAGGGTATGTATATTGGCTAATAATAGGTCGTATTTCTGGACCAGATGTTGTTGGATATGCTAGTGCAACATTAAGCATCACATGGATAGTTCAAACGATGGTTTTATTTGGAATTCCAGTAGGCGTGCAAAGGTTCTTAGGAAGAGCATTCGGCTTTGGCGATCACGGTAGCCTCAAGAGATATTTTCTAACCTCATTAACTTTCTTACTTTTTGTAGTTGTAGTTGCAGCTATTATTTTATGGTATTTTAATAATATTCTATCTTCTTTAATTAAAATAGACGCCATTTATATTATTCTTGCTGGATTCTTAATTCTCTTTATGGGAATTAGCCTGCTTTTTAAGAGTTTTTTAATTAGCACGTTAAGAATTGACAAAATTTTCATTTTCGATGTTGTAGCGAATATGGTACGTTTAATAGGCGGTGTTTATCTTGTGATTTTAGGATACAGAGGTGTAGGGGCTGTTTTGGGTTATGTTTTTTCTGGTTTCGTGTCGTTAATCTTATTTAGTTTATATACATTTAAATTGATACACGGAATAAAATCAGAATCACCAATTGTTAGTTTTTCTATTTTAAAGGAGATTTTGGGTGCAAGTTATGTTAGTTGGCTTCCCACTCTAATAACGACAGTTGGTATTCAACTTGGAGTTCTTGTTATTTTTGGTAGCCATGGTGCAATGGAAACTGGTATTTATTTTTTAGCATTTGCGATTTTTAATGTATTACTAGCATTGCCAAATATGTTTTTAGGTATTCTTTTCCCCGTTTTGAGCGGATTAGAAAGTGGGCATGCTCAACCCACGCAGAGAGCAATGAATTTGGTTTTAGCTGCGGCAACTCCTTTATCAGTAGCGATGGCGATATATAGTGAGTTCTTATTAGGTCTTGTTGGGTCGGCTTATACGGTTGGGTGGTTTGTATTAACAGTATTAGCGATTTCAGTTCCATTTATGTGCATTGTTAATGGGGTTAACAGTTTGGTATATGCTTTAGGTAATTATCGGGCGGTGTTAGTGATAGGCAGTGCAATGAGTTTTATGA
>JBECUL010000093.1:0-7022 GCA_040225955.1 Candidatus Asgardarchaeum abyssi
AATAAACTCAAAATATCAATTTCTAAACATAATAATACGGTTAGAAATTTAGTAGAACAGGTCTTTAAAAATATTTCTTCTATACAAATTGATTCGTGGGTTTTATCAGAAGACAGAAGATTAAGGTCAAGATTAATTCCTATTAAAGATGGAAAGGTTTTATCTTTAAAACATGAATTAAAATCAAATATTTTCAAAATAGACGACTTTTGCAGTTTTATTTACCCCTGTTATCATCACTTGAATGTCCAAACTACGATAAAGAAAGTAGAAAATTTATTAAAATTAACAAAAGGTCTAGAAACCCTTATGACACATATACTTTTTATGAGTACATCATATCCCTATTCTCAGATAGCTTTATCTATAGACAATTTTAACTTTCATGTTGCAAAATATGTTGGTGAATACAATGATTATCAATTAAAAGATGCTTTATTTAAGTTCTTTAGCACATTCTATATACATTCTCATCTTTTTCCAAAAATAAGCTTTGAGATATCCTTTCTTTCAGAAAAAAATATACATAGATTACTTCCAGAAGAACTAAGAATGATACATGATGAATATTATGAAGAGCTATATAAATTTGCAGTGTTTTTCTTAGAAAGTTATCTTTCTCACCAGAAGGTGCACCCATCAATAAATCCGCATATTTCAATAAAATTCGATAAAGATCAAATCAAAGATAAAGAATCAATCCTCTATGGCATACTAAATCGTATACTATGGAACTTATCACATAATTTCCCTCTCAACTTATCCTTCAGCAATGTAGAGGCGAGGTGGCATGAAAATGATTTTACATACGGTTATGATGGCGAGCTGACTTCTGTAGAAACACCTTATATATTCACGGTGAATAATGTAATGGGAAGAATTGGTATAAATCTTGTGAGAATATCCTTTCTTTCAAAGGGGGATGATGAATTATTTCTCAATACTATTCAAAAAAGTATTAGTAAACTTGTTAATTTTATAAAAGCTTTAGATGAAAAATATACTCAGAAATTTTTATTTAGAAGAGAATTTTTCCCGCTTTATGATGATCTCTTCTTGCGAAGGCATTATCATCTATATCTTATCGGTTTAAACGAAGCAGTTCGTGAAATTACGGGATTTTATCCGTGGGAGGATCAATCATCAACTAATTATACTTATAAACTACTTAAATTGATATCTGAGCTAATTCTTGATTTTTCAGAAGATATAGTACCTATTAAATTGTCGAACATTTATTCATTAAACGATGGTTCCTCCCTTGCGCACAAGGACTATACTGATGGATTAAATATAGATACTAAAGCTAATAAAATAAAGTATCCTCTTTATACAAGTACAACTTCACCTTTTCACGGTAATATAAGCTTAAATAAAGCTATAAAAATCGAGTCTCTATTACATCCGTTCTTTAATGGTGGTCATAGGTTATCAATACGTTTATCAGAGCAAGTAAGGAGTGAGCAGCTATTTAACGTAGTGAAAAACATACTTAATACAGCTATAGGATCTTTTACATTTTCTTATGAAGCAACTTATTGTGATAAATGTTTCAACTGGATTAAGGGGACTCATATAAGTTGTCCTAAATGTGGTAATAGTGAATATATATTTTGCACAATTAATGTGAATGGCCTAATAGAAAAAATTAAGATGGATCAAAAAAGAAAATTTAAGATTAGTACAGGATATAATAAACGATTACTTTGATGAGTTTTTATCTTCTTTATTATCGCCTATTTTTTTAACAATCTTCTTAGGCCTTAACCAAAGTTTATTTACTCTGTTAATTTTCATCATAGTACCTCAGAATACAATTGTTTTGCTAAATTATTACCATTTCTTTATGTGATGTACATATCGTGTTTTTTATAACTTATATTGCTGGGGTATCATTGTTTTTATATTTTTCAGTTTTTAGTCGGATTATTTTAAAATAAGCCATCAACACATTTTGCTTCAATTGTATACTCTTTTGGTTGATTACAAAGAAGTTTAACTATGATGAAAATTTACAAAAATTATCAATTTACATAATATTATGTGATGAAACCACTTTATTAACTATTGAAAATATTGCAGTATATGTCGAATTTCATAACATAAATTTATAATTTAATAATATCTCTTATATTTTTTGATAGAATGAGGTAATATTTGAGAATAGGTGATATAACACCGTTTTAGCACTGGAGTTGAAGGCTCATGGTAAATCATTTATAAATCACCCATTTTCGAATGTTATCAGAATGAAAAACGAAACATTTTTATGAAAGTTTAAATGAATAAGATATGAAAGGAGAAATGGTGCAAACCATGTTATCTGCCATCGAAGAAATAGTTTCTGTAGCGAGAAAAGCGGGATACGTGCTATATTATAACCTTCAAGGTGGAAAATACTGTTTTGATGTATTTGCAAAACGTGATAATAGATTAATTGCTATAAAATATATTCCAAATATAGATTGTTTTGATGAAGAACTAGCAAATTCCCTTAAGTTGATAGCTCTAGTCTTTAGAGCTCTTCCATTAATAGTTGGTGAAAAAACTCGACATTCTAGACTTGAAACAGGCGTTATTTACTTTAGATATGAAATCCCTGTTGTTAACTTTGAAACTTTTAAACGGATGATTTTGCATGAAGAGTATCCCATGGTATACACGAGACGTGGTGGCTATTACGTAAAGATTGATAGTATCTTACTAAAAGAGTTACGTGAAAAGAAAGGAATGTCCCTAGGAGAACTGGCAGATAAGGTTGGTGTTTCTCGAAGAACAATTTATGAATATGAGAGAAATACAATGGATGCCACGCTAGAAACTGCTATTAAACTTGAGGAATTTTTCAACGCCTCTATAGTAGTACCTATTCCTTTATTGAACTTAAAGGTTATAGAGATCGATAAGAGAAAATTATCTACTACTATGAGGGTGCCAGAAAATCCACTATTAAAGTTACTTTACTCTACTCTCCGCAGAATTGGGTTGAAAGTTATATTTTTCAAGTATACTCCATTTGATGCACTATCAATAGCCGAAGAAAAAGAAATACTATCAGGTGTTGATGATAAAGAAAAAAAATCCGAACTATGGACAAAAATAGAATTGGTGAATGAATTTTCAAAAATATCCGAGAGAGCAGCTCTTTTTGTAGTTAAGGAGAATTATAAAAAAATAGATGTAGAACTTGAGCATGTAAAGATTGTCACCTCCTCTCAGTTAAAACATATAAAATCAATAAAGCATTTTATGGAACTAATAGCTAATGAATAATAAATAATAATCATCCTTTTTGGAATATGCTTAATATTGTCCCATAATCAGCATCTGTTTTAAATCCCTTTTTCAATGAATGTACTCTTGCTGCTTTAAACCCAAGATTTTTTAATTGGTTAATAATATAATCTATTTTCTTTTCAGCTTTTTTTGTAAAAGAGGCTAAAGTGTCTGTTCTATAAAAAAATGGAGTATTTATTTCCATTTCTTTTTTGTATCTTATCAAGAAATTCTCCATTTCTTTATCTCTCTGATTTTTCACCTGATTTAGAAGAACATCCAGAAAAGATAAATCGGCTAATTTTTTTAGGTATAGCGCACCAATGGTCTTCAAGTTTGCAGATTTGCAATAATCACATAACGACTTATGTATAATATATGATGTTGTAAACCTATATTTACATTTTTCACAATAATAAATAAAGCCTATCTCTTCCATAATACGTCTTGCTAATTTTTTACTTTTTCTCACTCTTAAAAAAAGTCTAACATAATTTTTCCCCCAATAGGAAAACAAAGGATCCAAATATACTTCGAACATGGCTCCAATTTCAAGTACTCTTTTTAAAAGTAATCTTACTGCCACTTCAGGATAAAACTCGACAAACTGCGCAACGCCTCCATATTTCATGAATGAAACTCGAGGATATCTTCCTGCAAGAGGTGCTGTATCCGTTGCTGTTATCATCAATAAACCATTATGTTTTACTTTAAGAATAGAATTTTGCAGAAAAGGGAGGGGATCACCAAAGGGATCTATATCTATTATATCAAACTTCTCTCTACTATTAACTAAAAACTCGTTTGCATCCATATTAAAAATCTCAAATGAGTCTCTTGGCAGTTTATTCAGCTCAACATTTTTCTTAATATAACTAGCAGCAATCTTATTTTTATCTACAAAAAAGATTTTACTTTTTTGTTTCTTAGTTTCTAAATAATATCTTATCCCCCTAATTCCTGAACCTGATAATAAATCACAGACTTTTGCTTCATTTCTCTTAAGGATAAATTCTAAGTAAACATTCAAAATGTTAACTGATAAATCTCGATCAAACTTTTTTTCTGGATTGTAAAAAACTGGAACATCTTTTGTCAGTTTTTCATATTTTGGTATTACAATTTTTGCTTTTCCTTCTTGGATTATATGTTCTTCTATTTTTTCGTCATTAAAGAACATTCCTCTCATCCAGCTAAAAATTTACTTAAGAAGTTTTAAAAATATTCTCTACGAAATATAATTGAGGTTTAGAATATGGGTAAACGTTGGATAGCTGAACATATAAAAGATAGATACTACCGTGAATCTAAATTGCTTGGCTATCGATCAAGGGCCGCATTTAAATTAATTCAAATACAGAAGAAATTTAAAATCTTTAAACCAGGATATAAAGTTCTTGATCTCTGTTCTGCACCTGGTAGTTGGATGCAAGTTGCCAAAGAGTTTGTTGGCACACATGGATTAGTTATTGGGGTTGATATCTCCCCCATAACACCTATTGAGAACACAAAATTCTTAAAGATTGATATCTTCGATGAGAAAATTATAGACAAAATATTTGAACTTACTGGTGGGGAAAAGTTTAATGTCATTATTTCGGATTGTTCCCCAAAATTAACAGGTATTAAATCTTTAGATGTTGCCAGGCAAATATCTCTTGTTGAAAGAGCATATGAAATAGCGCACTTGCTTCTTTCGAAAGGGGGAAATTTTGTAGCAAAATTTTTTCAGAGTAATGATTTTAAAAATATTGAGACTAAAATACGAAAAGATTTTCGGAAAGTTTTTATTCATAAGCCAATGGCATCTCGAAAAGGCAGTTTTGAAATGTTTTTAATTGCAAAAGGTTTTCGTGTATACAATAATTCAATTCACAAGCAAAAACATTATAAATCAAAATTATAAAAGAAATTTTGATTATATATGCGGGGGTCGCCAAGCCTGGTCAAAGGCGCTGGACTTAGGATCCAGTCCCGTAGGGGTTCCCGGGTTCAAATCCCGGCCCCCGCATAATATCTATAATCTGATGATAAAACTTAAAAAGCCATTTTGTGATATCATACCAACGGAATATCTTGTTATGGGCCGGTAGCTCAGTTGGTAGAGCGCCGCCCTTGCACGGCGGAGGCCCCGGGTTCAAATCCCGGCCGGTCCATAATTCTTTAACTAAATTATTCATTCTATATTTGTTTTAATCTACTTAGAAGACAGTTATCTCTTTCAAAAAGGTAAGGATTTTTGATTAATTTATAAAAAATAGAAAATATTTTGTTAGTGTTTCTCTTTATTTTGGAAAATTGGTCTGAATTTGTATCCATACTTTATAATTCCATCTTTTCCATCTTCGGTAATTCTTCTGAATATGGCTTCTACACGCATACCAATTTTAATTTCGTCAAAATCGCAATCAGTTAATTGCGAAACAACTCTAGCTCCGTTATCTAATTCAACTAGAGCAACCGCATATGGTGCTTGTTTTTTGAATCCCTTAGGAAATACATAAAGTATACTATAAGTTACCACTTTACCTGTTCTGGGCATCGTGGTTCTTTCAATATTTCTTGAACCACAGTATGGGCAGACATACCTATAAGGAATAAATGACTTACCGCAATCTTTGCATGTTCCTCCTTCGAGTCTAAAACGATATGGTATTTCTCTCCAATATTTAGGAACACTCATACTATCACCTCTCTCTCTTCAAAATAGATACTGTTATCGAAGAGCCAGATCCTCCTATATTTTGTGCAAGCCCTATTTCTGCATCAGGTACTTGCATTTCTCCAGCATCTCCTCTCAACTGCAAAGTAATTTCGGCTATTTGATAAACACCTGTAGCACCTACTGGATGTCCTCTTGCTTTTAATCCTCCGCTTGGATTTAATGCTATGTCTCCATCTTTTGCGTACTTTCCATCATGCAAATCTATCGCGCCCTTTCCTTTTTCTGAGAATCCTAAATCTTCAATAGCGAGTATTGCCATTATCGAGAATGCATCATGAATTTCAGCAACATCAACATCTTTTGGCTCAATTTTTGCCATTTTGTAAGCTTTTCTAGATGCATTTACTGATGCTGCTAAGGTTGTTAATTCATTTCTCATAGCCAAGGAAATACTATCTACTCCCATACCAAATCCTGCAACTTTTACTATGGTATCCGTAATTTTCTTAGCATTTTCAACAGTGGTTATAATAACTGCAGCAGCGCCGTCACCTGTAGGTGAGCAATCAAAAAGCGTTAAAGGATCAGCAATTATCGGTGATGATAATACCTTTTCTATTGTTGTTTTAAATCTTAATTGGGCATAAGGATTTTTAGTTGCATTCTCATGCATCATGACTGGCCATTCAGCAAAATATTCTCTAGGAACATTAAACTTATGCATATAATATCTCATAATCATAGCGTTTAATGATGTAAATGAAGCACCAAAGTAAACTTCATACTCCTGCTCAGCTGCCCCTGCTAAATGAAGAGTCGTTGTTTGAGTTGGGTATTCTGTTAATTTTTCGACACCACCAACGAGAACTGTATCAAAGTACCCTGACATAACTCCTAATACTCCTAATATGAATGCAGCTCCTCCAGAACTGCAAGCACTTTCTATGTGAAAAGCTGGCACTTTGACTCCTAAGTAGTCTGCTAAATAAGCTCCTAAATTTGATTGGCCAATAGCCTCTCCAGCAACCATATTTCCAACATATAAGGCGTCGATATTTGGATTTCCCGCATCATCAAAAGC
>JBECUL010000094.1:0-6808 GCA_040225955.1 Candidatus Asgardarchaeum abyssi
ACATATAAGTTGTATTTTGTTTAATATCTACTCTAAATCTTGTTGTAACAGCAATTTTTCTGCCTACTTGATGAGGATATGTTGTTAGTTCTCCATATGCATCTACTGCTTGAATGTCATAAGATCTATTAGGAATATAGACTGCGAGGTTGTTAAGTGCAACTTTCCCTAAATTCTTCACTACATGAATCTCATGAACCAGTAGAAGCCCTGCTGTTGGAACCACTCTTATTGTTTTTTCCATTTTTAAATATTCTACAGGCGGTGTTTCAGTGAATGTATAAGATACGTTAAATTTTTCATAATGCATTGGCAACACATTATATCTTTTATGACCAAATAGGTCAGCTGTCCCATTAAAATCTGGATAAATGCTCAATTTCGTAGCTGTTAGAGGAAGCTTAACACTGGTATACATCCATGAAATATTATATGGAACTATTGGAAATAGGTAATAATCTATGAAAAATGATTGTTCATCAGTGGTATTTAGCAGTGTAATGAGTTCAACGTACACCATTACTACTTTAAATGTATAATTTTCAAAGGGAAGGATTGGAGAATCAAACAAAATAATATACTTTGTATAGTTATCATATTCACTAGGAACATTAAGGATACTTAAACGTTCCTCATAGGAATTAAAACAGGATATAAAATTAAGAAATTTAGTGAAATTTTTTGGTACATAATATACAAAGTAAAAAAGTGATGATGATCTATTATTAAAAATAGTAAATGTATCATTAACTATGAGAAGACCGTAGATATCGGGGTTTACATCGCGTCTAGCTTTAGCTATACTAATATTATTAATAGTTATTGAAGAAGAAATATCCTGACATCCTGATATTATTTTTTTAGGATTTTGATCATTCACTATCTGAGAATTGGAAAGTGGTGTATAAGAGTTTGAAGTATCAGCAACTATTGGATAGATAAGAGGAATCAATAAGGATATCGTCGTTATTAGTATTAATATCATTGCTCTCTTAGAACACATTAAGATATTCCTCCAAAAGCTAAGTTTGTCATTTCTCATAGTTGTAATTCATGTATGTTAAAAACATTAAAACTTTTTTTATAATTTTTTTGCTTCTAGTAAGAAGTATTGTAAAAATAATAACTCAAAATATTATGAAATGAGGTAAAACATAAAAGTAAAGATAATTTATTTTAAAATGGTATTAATGTATGCGGCACATAAAGAGACTTCATAAGTACAAAGGTTTTGATGATATTTTGGAGGCATATCTATGGGTTTTAAGCATCGTTACCTTCCACTAACTGATGAAGAAAGAGAGGAAATGTTAAAATCGATAGGCATGAATTCAATTGAAGATCTTTTCAAAGACATACCAGAAAAATTTAGACTTAAAAAGGATTTAGATATTCCAGATCCTCACAGCGAGATTGAAGTGCAGAAAGAATTACGTAAATTGGCTTCCAAGAATAAAACATTTTTTGATATGCCAATGTTCTTGGGCGCTGGATGTTGGCCTCACTATATTCCAGCAGTAATTTTTGAATTGGTTCAAAGAGGAGAATTTTTGACAGCTTACACACCATATCAACCAGAAATTAGCCAAGGGATGCTACAATCTCTTTTTGAATATCAAAGCTTAATAGCCGAACTTTTGGAAATGGACGTTGTCAATGCTAGTATGTATGACTGGGCCTCTGCATTAGGAGAAGCAGTACTAATGGCTGCGAGAATTACCAGAAAATATAAAGTTTTAGTGCCAAAGATAATTCATCCAGAAAGATTAGAAACCTTGAAGACATATGTAGAACCATCAGGAATAAAAATAGAATACATTGATTATGATAAGGAAACCGGTGAACTTTCTATAGATGACCTAGAAGAAAAATTAGATGATGAAACTGCAGGGGTTTATATCGAAAACCCATCATTCTTTGGAATTGTAGAAACAAAAGTTGACGAGATTGACGAGATTGTACATACCAAAAATAGTCTTTTAATTGTAGGTGTGGATCCTATTTCACTTGGAGTTATAAGACCTCCAGGTGATTATAATGCTGATATAGTAGTTGGAGAGGGGCAACCATTAGGAAATCCGATGGGATTTGGCGGGCCATCATTTGGAATTTTTGCAACTAAGAATGACATGAAATTCATCAAACAAATGCCTGGCAGAATAATAGGCATGACAAAAACAGAAGATGGAAAGCAACGTGGTTTCGTTATGGCTCTCCAAACAAGAGAGCAGCATATCAGACGAGAAAGAGCTACCTCTAATATATGTACTAATGAATCTCTATGCGCTGTAATGGCAGCAATTTATCTTAGTATATTAGGTCCAGATGGTATGAAGAAAATAGGTGAGACGATTCTATATAACACAGAGTACGCGATAAAAAAACTATCAGAAATTGAAGGCTTAAAGGTTCCAGTATTCAAGGGTATTCACTTCAAAGAATTTCTGGTGGACTTTAATGATAAAGATGTAAACGCGATCCATAAGAAGATTCTTGAGAAAGGGATACATGGAGGATATATCATTAAGGATAAATGGAATTTCAAGAATACCATGCTACTCTGTGTAACTGAAATACATACAAAAGAAGATATCGATAATTTAGCACTCACATTAGAAGATGTTATTAGGGGGTTATAAGATGGTATTTAGACAAGCATTTTGGGATGAACCATTAATTTTCGAAATGGGACGAAAAGGTAGAATCGGCCATTCAGTACCTGAAGCTTCAGAAGATATTAAAAAGGCTGTCGGAGATGTTATTAATAAATTACCCGAGAAAATTCGAAGAAAAACACCACCAAATCTACCTGAAGTTAGCGAAGTTGAAGTTGTAAACCACTACACAAGACTTTCTCAAATGAATTATGGTGTTGATCTGGGGTTATATCCTTTAGGATCTTGTACAATGAAATATAATCCTAGAATAAACGAGGCAGTAGCTTCGTTAGAAGGTTTTTCTTGGATACATCCATATCAAGATGAGGAAACTGTCCAAGGAGCTCTTGAGTTACTCTATAAACTGCAAAAGTGGACTGCTGAGATTACTGGAACCGATGTTGTAACGCTCCAACCAGCGGCAGGGGCTCATGCGGAACTAACAGGAGTTTTGATAATACGACAATACCATAAATTTAATGGAGAGTTAGAGAAGCGTAACGAAATTATAGTACCTGACTCTGCACATGGAACTAATCCTGCAAGTACTGCAATGGCAGGATTTAGAGTAATAGAAATTCCATCAGGAAAAGATGGTTGTGTGGATTTAGATGCTTTAAAATCTGCAGTTTCTGAACATACCGCTGGTTTTATGTTAACGAATCCAAATACGCTGGGACTTTTTGAAAGTGAAATTGAAGAAATTGCAAAAATAATTCATGAAGCGGGTGGTTTATTATATTATGATGGAGCAAATCTAAATGCAAATCTAATGAAAACTAGACCTGGAGATATGGGATTCGATATAGTACATGTTAACTATCATAAGACCTTCTCAACGCCTCATGGAGGCGGCGGGCCAGGAGCTGGAGCAATAGGTGTTAAAAAATTCTTAGAAGAGTACTTGCCAGTTCCTATTGTTGAGTATGATAAAAAGAGAAATAAATACTACTTAGATTATAACAAGAGTCGTAGTATTGGAAAAATAAAAGCATTTTATGGCAATTTCTTAGTTCTCGTAAGAGCCTTTGCCTATATACTTTCAATGGGTAAAAAAGGACTTGAAAAAGTTGCTGAGGACTCAGTCTTATGCGCAAATTACTTGGGATATCATATTTCGAAAATCGATGGTTTTGAATTACCATACGCTCCTGAAAAACCGAGGAAACATGAAGTCGTAATAAGTGCAGAGCCTCTTCTTGAAAAATATGGAATAAAGGCACTAGATGTATCTAAGAGATTACTTGACTTTGGATTTCATGCGCCAACTAATTATTTCCCATTAATAGTCCATGAGGCACTTATGATAGAACCAACAGAATCTTATGATAAACAAACTTTAGACAAATATATTGAAGCCTTTAGGCAGATTTCAAGAGAAGCAAAAGAAAATCCAGATGTCTTGAAACGTGCACCAACAAACACTTCAAAAAGAAGATTAGATGTTGTAGCTGCCTCAAAACCCAAGACTATGATTTTAACTTGGAGAATGTACAAAAAATTAGCTGAATCGTCCAAATAAAACATGAGGTGAAATATCAAATATCTTTACTTTTTTATATTTTCCTAGATTTTCAGTGAGTAAATGCGCACAGCTTGCTTTTTCATTTTCCATCTTAATTACTATTGGTTTATAGGCAAAATTTCTACCAATTAGATCATTTTTCTTGGATATTTCATCAATGAGAACATAGCCTTCCCAATCTAACCATTTTTTATTGTTTTCATATGATATTTTCTCAACCAATTCTGATAATATCTTACTTCTCTTTTTCTTTATCTCACTAGGGATTTGATTTGGAAGTTTTGAAGCAGGAGTATTTGGACGTTTTCCATATCGAGAAATATTTACAATATCTGGTTTGATTCTTTTAATAAGATCTATAGTTTCTTGGAAATCTTCGTCTGTCTCTCCAGGATATCCTACAATAATATCTGTGGAAAGAGTTAAATGTGGATTATATTTCCTGAATATTTCAATTATTTCTATAAACTCCTCAACTGAGTATTTCCGATTCATATACTCTAAAATCTTATTACTACCACTTTGAACTGGTATATGTAAAAATTTGAAAATTTTATCAGACTTGAATAAACTTGCTAAGTTCTCAGCAAAAGACTTTATCCCCGATGGATTCATCATCCCAACTCGAACTTTAAAATCACCATCTATTTCGATGATTTTCTCTAGGAGATTCACTAGTGTATATCCTAAATCAAAACCATAGACTCCCGTATCTTGTGCAGTGAGCCATATTTCTTTATATCCATTTTTTACGAGCCATGTTATTTCATTAATTATATCTTCGATTGGATTGCTGTTCAAATGACCTCTGGCAAACTTAACTGAGCAAAAGGCACAAGCACCAAGACATCCATTAGCTATTGGCACGATACCTATAACCTTTGACTTCCGGTATTTCTCAATAATATTTCTTTTTGCTCTTTTTGGTCTTCTAAGCAGAACTGGACGTTCGCCCATGTTTATTAGAGAGATAACATTAACTATTTTGTCTATATACTCAGGACCTATTACTGCAGAATAATTTGGTATAACAGAGATAACCCGACTCACATCCATCAAAGGCAGACAACCAGCGATAATTTTTACCTTTTTGTTATACTTCTCACTTATTTGTTTAAGATACGAAAGAACCCTATGTTCAGTTGGCTCTTTAACACCACAGGTATTAATAATTATAATGTCAGCTTCATCAATAGATGAGACTATAGAATAACCCTCTTTTCTTAATAATCCAGCCATTACCTCTGAATCACTCTGATTAAGAGCGCAACCAAATGTTTTTATATAAACATTTTTTGCAATCATTTTCCAGATGGCCGCCTACATTAAACTCACTAATATCTTAACCATGAGGATTTAAATTTTTAGTTAGTTTGAAATGTATCTTTTAGTGTTTTACCGAAAATTTGAAATATAATTATAAATCACCTTTAACAATAATCTGAATCGTTATAACTGTTTTTCTTCGGTGATAACATTTAAAATTTACACATATAATCTGTTGAGGTGTGTTTTTGATGATCTTAAAACCAAAAACAGATATAGCAATCCATGGATGGGGTGTTTATATACCTAGGTATCGCATATCATCCAGAGAAATCGCAAGAATATGGGGACAAGATCCAAATAGAATAGAAAAAGGTTTAATGTTAAAAGAAAAAGCAATCGCAGGTCCTGATGAGGATACAGCTACTTTATCCGTTGAAGCCACACTAAATGCTATAAAGCGCGCAAGAATAAAACCAAACGAAATTGGAGGTGTGTTTGTAGGATCTGAATCGCATCCATATTATGTTAAATCTACGGCATCAACGGTAGCTGAGGCTATAGGGGCTACTCCATATGTTGTAGCTGCTAGCCTTGAATTTGCTTGTAAAGCAGGAACAGACGCTATGTTATTTGGGATGGGATTAGTTGGCTCAGGAATGATAAAGTATGCACTAGCAATAGGTGCGGATATAGCTCAAGGTGCCCCTGGAGACGCGTTGGAATATTCTGCAGGTGGAGGAGCTGTTGCATATATTGTAGGTGAAAAAAATGAAAACTCTGCAGCAATTATTGAGGCTGCTGCGTCATATGTGACGGATACGCCTGACTTTTGGAGAAGACCATATGAAAAATACCCAAAGCATGGAGAAGCTTTTACAGGAGAACCCGCCTATTTTAGACACATTATTTCAGCATCTAAGATTTTGATGGATGAACTAGGGTATAAGCCCTCTGATTTTAAATATGCTATTTTTCATCAACCGAATGGAAAATTTCCTTTAAGAGCTGCCAAGGCACTTGGCTTTTCAGAGGAACAAGTAAGACCAGGATTAATAACGCCAGTTATTGGAAATACTTACGCGGCCTCATCAATATTAGGATTAGCAGCTGTTTTAGATATTGCCAATCCGGGAGAAAAGATAATAATTACAAGTTTTGGTTCTGGTGCTGGCAGTGATGCATTCATTATAGAAGTGCAAGATGCTATCAAAGAAAAACAAAATTTAGCACCCAAAGTGCGTGATTACATAGAAAGAAAAATCGAAATTGATTATGGATTATATGTTAAATTTAGAGAAAAAATAGAAATAACTTAAGGGGGATCTTGATGAGAGAAGTCGCAGTAATAGGTGTAGGA
>JBECUL010000095.1:0-6765 GCA_040225955.1 Candidatus Asgardarchaeum abyssi
AAAATTCATGGAGGATTGAGGCGGATCTTGGTGTCTAGGGAGCGTACTCATTTCGAAAATAGTGCGGAAGTACTGTATAAAGCGTAATTTATTTAAAGGAGAAAGAATAAATATATACAATTAATTAATCAGTTATTGTGATTCCTAAAGGGGAATAATAACTTTGAATTTTCAATTAAATGGTGATTGCTGTTTTATAAATAAGGTTCTCGATATCTCCACAAAATAAGACTCTAGGTTTGTTAATAGATTTATAGGTGGTATTCGGATTGTTATTGACTAAAACGATAAAGGTAATATTTTGGGGTGACGGGGGCGTAGGTAAGACTTCAATAATAAAAAGATTCTTGTATAATGTCTTTGAAGGGGAGAGTATAAAGTCTACCTACGGCCTTGAAGTATATACAAAAATGCTTTCAATAGGTGGAAGAAAAATATATATAGCATTTTGGGACTTTGGAGGGCAGCCTCAGTTTCGTTCGGTAGTTAGGGTACTTGCAAGAGGAATAGATATATTTGTATTTGTCTTTGATTTAAGCGATCCAGATGCATTGGCTCAGGAAAGAATACAACCTCTTCTTAGTGCAATAGGATCCGTTCTTCAGAATTCAAAAATACCAAAAATTCTTGTTGGCTCAAAGACAGATCTTCCAAGGGTGATATTCGACGATGATATACTAGATTTCATGATGAGTTACAAATTTGATGACTACTTCGAAGTATCAGCAAAAAACGGAGAAAATATACAAGCTCTATTTGATAGAATTTTTCAATTTGTCACAGAGATAATATTTCATGATAAATCTGTGAAATCTTCAGATAAAAAGTATAACTTTAACAGAGTGACTCTTTAAACCATTACATTTCCCTTTTTATCAGAATAATTAATCGACTACGATTCTTTCGCTTAATCTTTCATGGCTTCTGATGAATAGTGCTATTACTAATGCGGCTTCCCAATCGGTGATTGGATAATCTGCCTCCAGCACTGTACTCTTAATTTTATCCATTAAGTTTCTTATAGGCACTCTTTTCTCACTTTTTATTGCGTTAAATATTGTTTTCTGGGCTAAAATTAGTTTTTGAGTTTCATCTCTAAGACTTCTAACAAATTCATTCTCACCATAATTAGAATACATGGTCATGAACCATTTTTGAAAATCGCCCATCTCAAAATCTTTTAAATGATCATACAAAATTATCTTGTTTTTTACGTCTATAACCAAATTTCTATTCATCTTTATTTTACGTCCTCTTAGCGTTTTAATATTAACTTTTATGATGAGATATTTAATATTCCAGTCTCTAGGAAATATTTCTTCAAAGAAGTCCTCTACTTTCTTATCAATAGTACTTTCTGGCTCATCTACTAAAACAACAGGCATTCCAACCATTAAGTGGAAATAAGCCTTTAGGAAGATATATGGACTTAAGCTATTTAGTATCTCAGCTGACAATCTAACCTCCTTAATTACGGCCTCGGCACTTTCACTAGTCCTTGCAATAACATAGTCAACGGCTGAATATCTTCTAGCTATCTTGTTTTTATCAACATAAACAATAAAGCCATGCTGACAGATATATCCAGGTAACACTGATACCTTTATTAGTCCCCCCTCAGGTATATTTTCAAATGCATAATCAGGGACTTCTATATTCCCCGTCTTTCTACACTGAGGACATATAACCCTCACATTAGCCATAATAATCACATCTTATGGTTATGGAAATAAACTTATTTACTTATGGAATTTTTACATCAAAAATAATGTTATAAATATTTGGTCTTTTATTAATATTTTATTTTTCATGTATTATTATTTATGTAATCCCTAATCTACATACTGCTCTATTTATTAAAATATTTTTCTTAAGAAGCATTAATAAAAAAATGAAAAAGATTGTAACTTCATTCCTTAAGAAAACCGCACCTCTCCCACAATTCGTATGCAGCTTTCTTACTCTCTTCTAATATTTTGTCCCTATCAATTGTAGTTATCCTTCCATTTTCAACTACAATTTTTCCATTTACAAAAACAGTATCTACATTTTTTGATTCTATCTCATTGACAAGGATAGCATACATGTTTCTAAATGGAATTGTGTTTGCATGTTGCAAATTTAGAATAACTAAGTCAGCCATTTTTCCAACCTCAATGGATCCTGTAATGTCATCAATTTTTAATGCTTTGGCACCATTAATAGTTCCCATTCTGAATACAGTTTCTGCGTTTATAGATGATGAAAATATATGTGTTCTATGTAGTAATAATGCCGTTTTCATAACCAAGAAAAGGTTTTGTGTATAACTACTAAGGCCATCTGTTCCCAAACAAATATTAATTCCAAATTCCAGCATATCCACTATTGGTGCCGTACCGAAACTTAAATACATATTGCTAATCGGGTTATGTGATATGCTGACTCCATAATCTTTAAGTATTTGCAAATCATATCTACTAAGCCAGACGGCATGAACAGCAAGTGTTCTATCATCTAAGAATCCTTTTTCAGCATAAAACTCAGCCTCGCTCATAAGATGTCTTAGTTTAAAAAGATCAACCAGTTGTTTATGATTTGCAATATTCAGATGTAGTACTAGTCCTAATTTCTTTTTTAATTCATAGATCTTTTCCATGCCTTCCATACTAAGATGCCAAAATCCAGGATTTGCAATATCAACTCTTATATTTTTATTTATAATATCGTCCCATCTATCTCTAAAATTTCTGAACGCCTTTATTAACTCCTGTGAGTTCGTTATAAAATCTTCCGGCACTCCTTTGTCGTGAATACCCCAAGTGATTATTCCTCTTATTCCCGTATCTCTAATAGCCTCCGCAATTCCATCCGCTATTGAAAAATCCCTATGAAATCTGGGAACATCAACGAAAGTGGTAGTTCCTGATTCTAACATCTCTATAATTGTTAGATAAGTAGAGAGTTTCATTAAATCTTTATTAAGACATCTTAGAAGGGGATATATAAACTTATTCATCCAGATGCTGAAAGGTATGTCAGCAAGAAAATCCTTTAGCAATGTTTGAAAGGAATGATTATGTGTGTTTATGAGCCCTGGTATCACGGCTTTATTTTTTAATTCTATAGTTATGTCGGGGTGCCAGTTCTTTTTTGCAACATCCCAGTCCTTACCTACGTATGCTATTCTTCCCTCTGATATAACAATACTTCCCCTCTCTAAAATTCCCATTTTTGGATTCATCGTAACAACAATACCATCCTTTAACAGAATAGTTTCGTTCATTTCACATCCCCCAAAAAAAGAATAAGTTATTATTTTACAGTATATATATTATCTTTACCTTCTCATTTAAAGATTTCCAAAAAATAATATCTTTTCATTTCCCAATTTTAGAAATTTTTTCTGCATGTATTTTTTCGAGCTTTTTCTTAATTTCGTTGCGATATTCTTTATCTATTGGATATAAACGAATTATCAGTAGCCCAATTATGATTCCAATTATTGGAAATATGCTCATGAGAAGTCTAATTCCAAAAATTGCTGAAGGGGGTTGAACAACAGCGCCTTCTATATATCCTAACGGAGCTAAGATTAAAACTGCTAATGATACTAAAAGTGTTGATAAACGCATTATTAAGGCATTGGTTCCAAAGTACATACCTTCTCTTCGTCGCCCAGTTCTAACTTCATCTTCGTCAATAACATCTGCTATTAATATGTCCACAATAAACATTGGTCCAGCTAGAGCAATTCCTATAGGTGCAGCCAAGATTAATAGTTGCGTGTAATCACTTACAAATAATAAAGGAAAAAGCACAATAGCAAAAGATGCTAGTGCGTAAATAGCAGTTCTTTTAGGACCTACTTTTATTACTACCTTGTTCCAAATGATTAATCCTATAAGTGAAATCAAAAATACCATCAGCAGAAATTGAAAAGTCTCAAAAAATCCAACATTCAGAGCAAACTGTGTGTACAGTGGTGTGATCTGAACTAGTAAGACAAAAGTGTATTGAATCATTAAGTTCATTAAAACAAACGTTAAAAATGATCTGTTGGCGAGTGTATATTTCCAGGTATCAATTAGAGGTAATGGTTCCTCAACACGATAATAACCAGTCTCTTTTGAACCAAGGAGAGATGCAAAGACGGACGCACCAGTGATAATTCCGAGAAAAACGCCCATTATGAACCAGCTGCCTAGTATTTCAACTAAAAGTAGTGGCATAGCCAAACCAAAGATTAGACCAATTACACTAAATATCTGTCTATATGCGTTAACTTCAGCTCTTTCTTCAAGAGATGGAAACATTTCGGGGAAAAGTGCAGTCCAAGCCAAAATTACAATTGTATAAAATGTATCAAAAAGACAACCAACTAGTGTAAAATAAATAAACAAATCTAATGGTAAGCCAAATATTTTTACATCTTGACCAAATAGCTGAAAAGCTATTAGGGTTGAATCGACATGAGAAACAATAGGAGCCCAAACTAACATGAACGCAATCATGAATGGTATATTGCCAAAAGCAACATACGGTATTCTTCTACCCCATCTAGTTCTTGTTTTATCTGAAAGTATTCCTGCTAACGGATCATTAAGAGCATTCCATACACCATAAATTGCAAATCCAAGAGAATATAATTCAATTGGCAAAGCACAAACTTGAACATAAAAGTAGAATATATATGCGTTAAATGCTTGATAAGATAACGCTGCAGCTAAAGAACCAGAGGCGTATGCTAATTTTTTCCAACGTGGGAAACTCATTATATACTCACCAAGAGTTAGCCTTAAAACAAGGTTCTTCTTATTGCAAGATTTATTTATATGTTTTCGTGACTGGTAGATTTTTATCCATATACCCTTACTAACATGGCTGTTAAATTATTATTTTTCAAAATAATTTTTTTAATATCCCCTTATTTTTTAAATGATTTAGGATGCTTAAAAGCAAAAAGCTTTTATTTGAGTTCACTTATTTTTGAGTAACATACCGAATCTGAGGATGGTATGTTCTATGATAATGTTTAATTAAAATTGCTTTTTCATACTCTTTGTTGTTTAGTTATTATTAGTTATCATGATATTCTACTTCTAAGGTGGTTGTTATGACAGATGATTATATTATAATTACCGAGAATTTAGTAAAAAGGTTTGAGAAAAGAGAGAAAAGATTTGGTTTTATATCGAGGAAAGGTAAGATTATTACTGCTGTCGATCATGTTAATCTTAAGGTTAAAGAGGGAGAGATATTTGGAATATTAGGTCCTAATGGAGCTGGAAAAACGACACTCATAAAAATACTTGCTACATTAATCTTGCCTGACGAAGGAAGAGCTTTCGTAAATGGATATGATATTATAAAAGAAGATATCAAAGTACGAGCTAGTATTGGTGTTGTAACTGGTGGCGAAAGAAGTGTCTACTGGAAACTCACTCCCAGAGAGAACTTAGCATTCTTTGCAAAGCTCTATAATGTCCCAGAAAGTGTTATGAAAAAGAGAATAGATTATCTTTTAGACATTATGAATTTGAAAGATCGTGCAGATGATTATGTAGAGGATCTTAGTACAGGTATGAGGATGAAATTAATTTTAGCAAGGGCATTAGTACATGATCCACCAATACTAATGCTTGACGAGCCAACAATAGGATTAGACCCAAAGTTTAGTATAGAGATCAGGAGATTCATAAAGGAGAAATTAAATAAAGAGTTAGGTAAAACGATACTTCTAACAACGCATTATATGTATGAAGCTGATTATCTATGTGATAGAATTGCACTCATGAATAAGGGTAAAATTATAGTCGTGGACGATCCGATGGCCTTAAAATTGAAAATAAAAAAGTATGATGCCATAATATTTGAGGTGCCACTAAAGTATTCGAATGATGTCAAGGAGATAGTAAAAAGTTGTGAATTTATTGAAAATATGGAAATTGAAAATCATGCAAGAATGAGCATTATCAAAGCTTTATCAAAGAATGGATTTGATGCTCTGGATTTAATCTTAGATAAACTTAAAGGAAAACATCTGTCACATCTGAATTTTAGAGTAGAGAACCCGACCCTAGAAGACGTTTTCATACACTATACTGGGAGAGGATTAGAAGATGCTGATGAAGAGGAAGAGTAAGAGAGTAGATATAGATATCAAGTATATGAACATCAGGGCTATGCTCAGTATAGCAAAAAAGGAGTTGATTATAGCATCTAGGTACAAATTGCAAGTTGTTTTCTGGGGTGTGGTACCAGTATTGTGGGTGCTACCATTTATTCTAACTGGAATAGCAATTAGTGGTGGGACTGATAGCGAAATATTGGAGAGCACTATTGGAACTGGCAATTTTGTGGAATTTATAATAATAGGGGCTATTATCTTTAGTTATATGGGTTCTACTATATGGGTTATGGGTAATGCTCTGAGATGGGAGCAATATAGTGGAACATTGGAATCCTTGTACTTAGCACCAGTTTCTAGGATGACTATTTTAATCGGAGCAACTCTTTCACAAACTATTATTGCAACTATACAGGCCATCTTGCAATTTCTAATATTCTCATTTTTATTTGGAGTGGTATATCCGTTTCATAAAATAGTAATTGTTGCCTTTTTAGTACTTCTAATGATCATAGGTCTCTATGGTTTCGCATTTTTCATAGCAGCTGTTATAATCTTTTTTAAAGATCCAGATGTTCTTAATGATTTCATATCCACATTCTTCTATCTTGTTACCCCTGTTAACTATCCTCTTGAAGCTATACCTGTATCATTAA
>JBECUL010000096.1:0-6697 GCA_040225955.1 Candidatus Asgardarchaeum abyssi
GTGTCATTTTGCGTGGTGATCGAGTAGAATCGGCTGTAAAACTCAATTTAAGGATAATTCACTAACTTTTAATCGAGTGCCTTTATGGTAACTTATTAACCGATTACTAAGCTAAGCAACGTTAAATAATGCCCTCCGAAACAGTTAAATATTTTGTGATCATTTGTGAGTATTGAGGTAATACCTGAATGTGGTGGCAATAAAGCACCGAAAGGGCAATGTGATGTGGGGCTTGTGGGGTTACCCTGAACGGGGTCAAGACCAATGACTGGCTCCCCATGAACCCAGAGGGAGCCGAGGCTGATGAGAGCCAAGGTGGATGTTCACTCACCAATGCGGACATCCACTAAACCCCAAACATTGGCAAGGCATATATTATGAGAAGCAATACAAAGCTTACAAAAATTACAAATATTATTCCATAGTACTTTAATCTACGCATGAAAATATAATGTTCAATCTCTCTAATGGATGCAGGAGATACCTCCTCCGATGTTCTCTTTATTACATCTTTAAGTATCTTATACGCGCGTTTGCCATCACTGCAAAAAATTAGTATTGGTAAATTCCCGCACTTTATATAAACGCTTTGACTATTAACATATCCAAAAGAAGAAATATTATCAAGCCTCATTATTTTTGAAAGAAACCATCCTCGCTTTATCAAAACTTTCTCTTTTAGGACTAATTCTTTATCGGCGTATATTATTTTAGTTCTTGCTTCTGATAATAGTTTTTGACTTTCTTTAAATATTTTCATGAGATACTCTTCATGTTTGGATAAATCAGGATAATATGTTAAAAATAACAGAGTTGAGTAAAAGTACCATATTACTAGAACAATAATTGATCTAAATGCGAAACTAAGTGCACTTCCTAGAAGTGCAATTAGTAAAAGTACAATTGGAGTGCCAAAAAAGCGAAACACTAATTCTATTTTTAAAATACTCCGCGAATACGGATAACACCCATTATCAAGTATAGATTTAAGTAAATATCCTGTTATGCCTTTTCCGTCAAAAAGTAAGGCTATATATGTCAAAATTGATGTTATAAGAAGTGTTACTGAAAGAACAACACGACTTATAGGAAGAGCTGAGAAGAAAACAGAGAAAGGATTCGCTAAACCTTTATACCAAAGATCTATAAGGTAGGGGACATTTATTATTATTGGGATGAAATATATGATTATAAGAATCCAATATCCAATTTTTATCATTGATTTAATATCCAACTTATCACCTCAATGATAAAAAGATAAAATCTTAATTGAAGCATGAAAGTATTAAAACTTAAGTATATTTGAATTAAGGTAGCTTTTAAAAATACCGCTCATCTCCAATTAGATTCAAAAAGAATAAGAAATACTCCTTGCTGCCATTAAGTGAAAATAAGATGAAATAAATTAGGGTTACTCAGATAGAGACTTCTCTAGAATTTCTTTTATCACTAGTTTATTGCCATACTGCTTGATGTGTTCAATAATTGCATTTCTCCAATAATTTGGATCTGGATACATTCTGGCTTTAAATGAGAATGGCGTTGGAAGCTCTTCAGGAACATCTTTACCTTCACGTCGTTTTCGTTCACGAATTTCCATGATTATTTTCATCTGCAGCTCTCTTGGTAACATATTATATCGCTCAAATTGGTAACCAAAGAACGCGCGACCTTGTGTAGAAGATCTTAATTGATCTGCAAAGCCCTTAACTGCTTCAGCTGCAGGAATTTCACCGTGGATGTAAACAGTATCGCCCTTTATTTCATTTGTGATTACACGTCCGCGATTTTGATTTATAATTGAAATTATATTTTTCATGTAATCTACAGGCGCTTTTATGTCAACCCGTAATATAGGCTCAAATAGTGCTGGGTTAGCCGTAAGGAAGCTTATTGTTAATGCGGACATAGTCATAACAAATATTTGTCCAGCCCTAGTGTGAGCTGGGTCTTCATGCACATAAGCATCTGTTATTACAACTTTTATTGCGGCTGCTGGCTCTTTTGCTAAAGCAGCTTCATGGCAAAAGTCTCTAAATGTAGATATGATATATGACTTTATTCTATCTAATCTTTGTACACCAACTGTAGCGTTGACTAGTACATTATAACCTTCGATTGCCCAGATATTTCTAGCGTGTTTAGCATCCCATCCAGCTTCTTCTCTTAGTATATTGGCTCTCTCCTTAGGATCTTGGTATTCTTTGATTTTACCTTCTTTTATTAAATTGATAGTTTTCTCATCTAAAGGCTCTATATAAAGCTTCAATTTATTATGGCCTTCAGTACATTTTGTGTGAATCTCAATACCACGGCCTAGAGGTCTTTCCTGGTAAACAATTATAGGAATACCAACTTCAATTGGAACTTCTTCGTATATTCGTTTTACCAATATTTCTATTTGCAGTGGATCAATTCCACTTAGGATGTACTCACCACTTTTTTCATCACGAGTAAATGTAGCAGTTGGGTCAGCATTGACCCATTTCATTACAACTTCACCAAGTTTTCCTAAATCTCTTGGATCTTTAGGTTTGATGCTTCTGCTAACAACAGGTTCACTGACATAAACTATTCGTTCAAATCCTGGAATATCTTTTAGTTCCGCGCTTGTAAATGTTTCACCAGCAGGGATTATCTCAGGTAATTGGCAAGCGAATAGATTGCCAGCAGGGATTTTCTCAACAGGAAGCACAGAATCTATCTCCATTATGCCAAGTCTTCTAATGCGTACTGTTCTTCTTGCATTAACAAGGTATATCACATCACCCTCATGAAGCGTTCCGCTAAACACTCTACCAATTAGTGTAGGCCTTTTACTTTTTGGATCAATGAATATTTTTGTAATCATGCCAAGAAGTGGACCGTCTGCTCTAACATTTATTAGCGACCATGCAGTCCAAGTTTCTAAGTCTTTTTTAGCTTCTTCTGGATCTTTAACATTCAATCCTTTCTTTATATCACCTTGCCACAACTTGAGCATTCTATATTTTTGTGCCTCAATAGGGCTAGGAAGATGTCGTATTATTGCCTCTAATAGTGCTTCATCCAGTGGAAGATTTTCGCGTAGCCATCTTATTGGTTCTTCAGTATTTTCTTTCATAGCCTCGTAATATTTCTCTAGAACTATCTTTGCAGATAATTTTTTCTTCTCTAGCAATGGTATTGTAAAGCCCCATCCATCTTTAGCACTTCCAAATATAACGGAACCGTTTGCTGGGTTTACTTTCCATTTTTCTTTGAACGGCTTTGGTGCATTTTCCTCGATCAATGCGTTGACTTCTTTAATTATCTCATTAAAACGTTGAATTATTTTTTCTGGTGATAATTTTAATTCTCTAATAAGTCTATCAACCTTATTTATAAACAATATTGGCTTTGCCCATTCTTCACCTACAGCGAGTTGTATATTAGTAATTGTTTGTGTCATTACACCTTCTAATGCATCTACTAGAATTACTGCACCATCAGATCCTCTTAATGCACGTGATACCTCACCAGTAAAACTGATGTGGCCTGGTGTATCGTTTAGCTCTAGTAAGTAAGTTTTTCCCTCAAAATCATAGTTAAGAAGAGCTACACTTGTGAATATTGTAATACCTCTCTGTTGTTCCTCCTCATCATAGTCGGTAAGCCTACGTTCACCAGCTAGTTTATCCGAGAGAAGACCAGCACGCCTCATGAGGTAATCACATGCTGTTGACTTACCATGATCAATGTGGGCTACTATGCTGAAAATTCTTCTATACTCTAATGGATGCTCTATGATTAACCGCCTAATTTCATCCTCGCCTTTAACTCTAACCATTTTTAGTCACTCCAATAGGAGGAATATTTTTCCGAAGAATATTATGTGTCAAAAGAGGAAAATTCCTTTAAAAATTTTACTTAGTTTGCCACATAGTAATTTTATCATTATCAAAAAATAAATCTATATTTCTGTATGCTCGCCTAATTTAGGAATAGTCACTTCAATTTTGCACTTCCTAAACATATTTTGAAACATAGCTGAGTGCTCTGTATGAATCGGTATAAGCTTCTTCGGATTAACTTCAATGATCATGTCTTTAATATCAATTGGTGTAGCGTGTCCCGATGCATGAGCTTTTATAAGTGGTACACCAAAAAATTCTAACCAGTTAAGCAACTTTTCATATTTTAGTTCTCTTTCTTCATTAAAGGGCTCACTAGTTGATAGGATATATATGCTACCCCCAGGTGGTTTTATTTGCCTTAAATCAGTTGGTGTTCTGAATGATGTAAGAAGTATATATTTGTCAGGTTTTTGCGGTAAATCTTTTATTGATATCAAGCGTGATTCTGTAAAAAATGCCCTTTTGCTAATTTTCTTTTTAATCCAATGCCAATTCTCATCGTCTGGGAAATAAGATTTGTCAATTTCACCCTTTAAGAAAGCAAGAAAAAGCTTTTCCCAGTTTGAATATCTTAATTTTTCAGGCTCTAGAATACATATTAACTCATCTTTTAGAATATTTGGATTCTCTAAACCCTTACATAGATTCATTGCCATAAAAATTATAGCTTGCTTCAGAGATATAACAAGTTTTCGATTATTATGTTTTGCGGCTTCATAATATGTTCTAAATCTATCAAAATCCGTATCACTGAAGTCTCCTATAATCAGTTGTTTACTCTTACTTACAATTTCATTTATTTTGTTTTTGACTTCATTTTCACTTGAAAAATCAGATTCTGCTATATGAGTCCCCTCACATAATAATGCATCAATGCAATCATATTTTAACATTTGATTTATAAAGTCATCAGTTAATTCTGGTTTAAAGCCATGTCTTCTAAAGTCCCCCGTATAGGCTATAACACCATCTGGTCCCTCTATAATAAAACCATAAGCACCAGGGATACTATGATCTACATGAATTGGAATTATTCTAAGATCATTAATTTTTATCTCTTTGAAGGATCTAACTGATTTAAAATCTATGTAGCTATAGTTACTAAGCAGTGTTCTTCTCTCGGTAACCCTTCTAAAAGATAGAATATTTAATCCACATTCTCCAACATAGATGGGAATTCGCCTATTTAAGAGAGAAATATATTGATAGTGATCAGTATGAACATGAGATAGAAAAACTGCAGATACAGGAGGCTCTGGTTCACTCTCAATATCTGATTCGTTAAATGGAACTGACAATGATGAATATAGTCCATCTAAATTAAGACCTCTGTATTGAGACTTAGGCAAAGCTTGTATTCCAATTAGTTCATCGATGGAACGAGGCATATCTGGAAAGCTGTAGTATGCACCCTCTTTAGAGTAGCTCCTTCCAAAATCTAAGAATATCTTAGTATCCCCACTATCTATTAGAAACTTTGAACCGCCTATTTCATCTACCCCACCAAAGAACCAAATCCTCAACTTTCAAAACACCACATATAACTAAGATGATTATCTTTATTGCACAATCAATCAGCAGAGGTTATTGCAACAATAGCAGCTCCTCTTAAAATGAGATCTCCTATTTTAATTTTTTCCGTCTCGGACGTAAATTCACCATCCTCAACAACAACATTCATGTGCATATCGTATCCTCTTAAAATTCCAGTAATGTAACCTCCCTCAGTTAGATATATTTTTACCCTTACCCCAAGTTGTGTTGACAAAAGCCTAAACGCTGACTGACTTGAAGTATTTCCAGACGACGAACCCATCAGTCACCCATCCTTTAGTATTTAGTATATAGTACTACTGCATCAAATCCAAAAACAGATAAAGAGTGATACTATAAATTTGTTTCTCTTATACTTTATTAAAAAATCAAAAATATGGTTAAATTAATTAACAAAAAATAATCTAAATTTAAGATCAAAATTCCTTGTGAAATAAATTTTTATACGCAGTCACGATGATCGCGTTACCGTTCTGACTCTCCGCTACTTTTATAACTTTTGATGCATGTGTAGCGGAGAGCCTTCCCGTCTCAGGGTTCATTGACGGGCTTTCGGCGGGAACGGGACTCGCCACATCTATCTGTTTTAAACCTCTCAACCTAATGTTCCAAGCGCCTATAACGTCTCTATCAGTAATTAAACCACATTTTTTACATTTCATTGTTCTGTATTGCGCATTCGGGCTTAATTTTCTCCCACATATCGGACAGAGACTCGATGTTTTATAAGGGTTAACATAAATTACTTTAACTCCTTTCAGTTTAGCCTTATACTCTAATATTTTCTGGAATTTTCTGAAACTCCATCTGTGTAGTCTACCATTTAGCTCTCTTGAATACTTTATCTTAGTTTGAATTTCTTTAAGGTTTTCCAATGCTATTGCCGAATTAGTCTTTAATGCGATTTTTACTATTTCATTGGCAACCTTATGGTAAATGTCTAGAACTCTGTTTCTTTCCCTACCACGGTATTTTGCTAAGACTTTGGCTTTTACTCTTTTGCACTTAATCTTACTTTGGATTTTTCTCCTCTTCAAGAAATAGGCAGTTCTAATTATCCTTTCTCTCGTCTTAAAAATCAAAAAACCTCGATTCGTTGCAATTGTGATGTTGTTCTCGTTTACATCTACTCCTATGACATCTCTACAACTTCTAATCTCAACGTTCTTTGAGAATACTGCGTTCAAATAAATCCCATCAGCTCTTTTGACGAGCCAAGCCTGTCCGATACATACTCAATAGAGCGAATATGGAGATATGACGATGAG
>JBECUL010000097.1:0-6629 GCA_040225955.1 Candidatus Asgardarchaeum abyssi
TTCCCCGATGCAGTCTTCATCTTTGAGAACTTGAATAAATTTAAAATGTTGAGAAATGGAAGTAGGCAGTTCAATCGCAAACTCTCACGGTCAACATGGGCTAAAATCGTCCACAAACTCTCGTATCGTGTCCAAGTAGAGTTTGTGGATCCCGCCTATACTTCATCCACCTGCCCGATATGTGGGAGCCGTCTGAAGTCCCGAAACGGGCTGGTGAAATGCCTAAAGTGTGGTTTCGAGGCCGATAGACAGTTCGTTGGGGCGTTTAACATTTTCATGCGGGGACTCGGGGTCGCCCTGAGTGGGGTCAAGACCGATGATTTACTCCCCCATGAACCCGGAGGGGAGTTGAGGCTGATGCGACCCAAGTCCGTTGTGAAAGTAAGCATGAATGGAGGAACTTTTACTCACTTTCCTCCATGAAAACTCACAACGGACAGACCCCGTATGTAGAGGGATTTATTATAATAATATTTTCAAGAGTTGTGTTAACCGCGCCTGAGAGATAAATTCCACAGTAGTTATTGCGAATAGTAACATCGGAGAAAATTGCTTTTGTTGAAGAAACTCTAATTCCAGGATATGACATAGAAAGTCCAGCATACTCAATTGTGCTGTTATAGAATTCTATTACTGATCCACTTCGGGCTACCATGTAATACCTATAACTTATAGTCTTCGGTTTAATAAGTGAATTATTCACTATAAATCTCGCACCGTTTTGTATTTCGATATAGAACGTCTGCGAACTAGAGCTGTTAATGATTAAAGTTACATTGTTAAGTTGTAATGTTGCACCACTTTTGACTATCACATTGCCAGTCACAATTATTACTGCATTTGAATATGTAGTATCTGTTTCAATAATCCAGTCACCATAAACTTCAATTATATCAGTCGCTGAAACTCTTGTAAAATTTGAGCTAGTGGTATTTAATAGTAATAATACAGATAGGGCTAGTCCTAACAGTAATGTTATTTTCTTTTTCTTCATTAATTGGGCCCCCCAGACCCCAGATGGGGCATAGAAATCTTATTAATAAAAAATTTAGATTTAAAATCTATTTAACATTTACTTTTCTTATTAATTAAGGTTTTGCAAGAAGTTGCTTATACACATAGTGATTTAAAAGTTAAAGTTAAAATAATTTTAATTTTTTAATAATTAAGATAAGGAGAAATAAAGTATTTTTTTGTCGGTCTATTATTTTCTGCTAGGCCATGCTATTTCTTCACAGTTCCATTACACTTATTTTATTCTGCATTGAGTATCGACAGTTGTTATTCCTAAAAAAGTAAATATATTTGCTATATTCATATGTTTGTTAAGTAATTCTAAGTTGGTGTTTACTATGTGTAAAACATTTGAAGGAATTTATAGATATATTCCACGATACGGGCCTGAATGGGGTTCAGGTGGCATTTTTGGACTTAAATACCACAAGAGGGTTTTATATTTCACACTTGCTTTTGAAGCAAAAGCATATTTTCTTAGCGACGAAGAAGAAAGACTCTACAATTTCTCATTAGTAGGAGATCCACCATGTTCAGGTGGGGATACCTATAATGCAGTAACTGCTGTGGACGAAAAAATTTACTTTGGAGGCTGGGTTCATGTAAAAACGAATGAGGTTTACAGCGATAGAAAACTAAGATTTGTTAATAAATATTCTCACATCCACGCTTATGATATTGAGCTTGATAAAGTGGATTTGCTTTGGAAAGAGGGGTCAGGCAGTGAGGATACATGGGTTGGTGAAGTATCGGAACTGATCTATGATGAGATTAATAATCAACTACTTGTGGCACGTGGGGATGGGCATGAAAATTTAGGACTTTTCAGTTTTGATCTGGAAAAGCAAAGAATGCAACAACTGTCTGAAGAGCCTGCTCTAAAGGGGAGTATACTCATGGATTACGCTATTTTTACAAAGGGAGGTATATTTTTTGACGGTCTTCAAATAGTTGACATAGATAAAGGAAATAAATGTAATATGATAGAAGTCGAAGATCTATCAAACGGTTCTAGGGATGGACAGCCATTTGATAATGTGGTTCGGATTGTGGGAAATACTGGAACTACAGCTAATCGATTCTTTATCTTCTTACAAGGAGGTTTTCTTGTAGGTAATCCTGTTGAATATGATGATTCGCATTCAAAGATGTCTTTTGTAAGGCTGTTTGATTTTGTCAAATCGAGTTATTCTCCATTTAGAGTTAATACGTTGCCGATTCGAGGAGGTCTTTTAACTGCATATAATACCTTACCAGATATGCTTGGCAGAAAGGATCCAGCATTAATCGCTCCATCAGTGCTTATTTTCATTAGTCCACCGATCGCCAAGATTGTTGGTGTGTTTGGTACTAGAGTTACATCTATAGAAAAGGCGGATTCTAAGATACTAGTTGCAGCAAATACCATGCCAAACACAGGAGAACCTATAGCTATTGATAACGGGCATCGAGACATTGTTATCCTTAGTGATGAATTTCTTGATAACACACCACCTCCGTTTTACCTTAGCACCAATGGAGCTATTGTAGAAGACGATGTGTGGGGTGGTATTCCCTTAACAGGGTATAAAGAGAGAAAGTTAATTTTAAGACTAACAAAAACAAACGAGCTGTCCATCTTTGAATATGATGTACTAAATCCTGACCCAGTTGATTACGTTGAGGAAAAGGAGTATCTGACGGAAGGAAAAAACGTAATTGACCTTTCAGGATATGCAGGAATCGTTTCCTTTAAACTTAAAAACATAGACCCAAAAGCAAAGATAAGGATAGAGCTTATGTGATGCTCATTCCAAATTATTTTGCTGATTGCTTACAAAAGTTTTTATCTTATGGTATATTATATTGTAGATAATCGACTTAGGGTGATGTCATGAAGGTAGTAGTGTTAGGAAATCAAGCATCTTTTCCTAAGGCAGGTCATCATCATACATCTTTATTGGTCTCCGATAATAATACAAATGTACTATTCGATATAGGTCCTGGTACAAATAGTCAATTCCAGAAATATATTTCATTTACAAAACTGGATGCTATCTTTATCACACATATGCATATGGATCATGTTCTCGATCTGCCAACACTTACATTTGCAGTTTATATGTATAATTCTCTTAGAGGAGGAAACATAAAGATACCTGTATATGTACCTCCAGGAGGGATGTCTTTCATCAATGAACTTCTTGAAGTCTTAGACGCAATAGAGTATAAAACATCAATTAAAATCATTGAATTAAATGAAGAAGTATATGTCGGGTCAATGAAAGTATCTTTTTCAGAAATGAATCACAATGTACCGACATACGGTTATCGTGTGGACTCGAAGGAAGGAAAATCAATAACTTACAGCGGCGATACTGCATATACTCAAAATCTTATAAGACTTGCTGAAAATTCAGACGCTCTTTTTACAGAGGCTACACTGTTTCATAAAGATGTAAGTCCAAGGATTAAACACTTAAGCGCATTTCAGGCTGGCGAGATAGCGAAATTAGCTAGAGTTAAAAAACTGTTTTTAGTTCATTTATGGCATGAATATGACGAAAATAAACTCTTAGAGGAGGCAAAAAGAGCATTCCCACACGCGGAAATTGCAAAAGAAGGAGAGATTATAACAATATAATAGTACTATCATCATAATACACTAAGAAATCATTCAATATATTTATCAGCCAATCTTTCTACTTTTTGAATTAATTTTTCTATTGGAATTGTTTCCTTTGTATTGCCTGAAATGATGATACCAAAAGCATTTTTCCCATACTTGCTTGCGATTATACCAAGTAAAATAATCACTGAATCATCCTTCGAAAATTTTATTACTGTTGCGTCCCCTAAGCGAAATGTATCATCAAGTTTAAACTGGTACTCGCTTAAAACTTCAGTAAATGCTTTAACCATGGGCATAAAGTATTTTTCACTAACAAATTTTGCTTTCTTGATATAAGGCCTTGAGAAAATGTCATCCTTAAGTTTAACAATCATTAATCTTAATACAAAATCAGCTAATATATCAGGAGCTATATTAAGTGTTAAAGGTGGAGGAATTGCTGTTAAATCAAGTTCTGAAACTTCCTCTTCTATTTCTTCAGGATGCTCATAAATAATTTCCTCCTTTTTTTGTATTTCTTCTTCTATTTCAAGTTCTTCCTTCTCTGGTAGAAGAGGTTCTGTTTTTTCAATTCTTTTCTCTGGTTCTGGCAACTCCAGTCTTTCAATCTCTTGGGGTTTTATCCTTATGGATGGCTTAATAGTTCTCCCAGCATGCTCTGTCATTCTTGGTCTGATCTGAGCAAAGAATATTCTATTTTGTCTCTGAGAAGCTATAACAGCTACGCCAGGAGGTAAAGTTGCCAGAATGTCATCAATTTCAATCTCATCAGGAATATAGGATGGGCATCTAGCCTTAAATGCGTTTATATCTAATTTCAGTGAGAGTGAGTGAGTGATCATTATATCTATTTGCGATAATATTGTATCATGTGTTGCACTTGGCCGCTGTGTGACTAAGACTAAAGAACAACCATATTTTCTTCCTTCTATTGCATATTTTATAAGAGGCTCTGTTGCTGGAGTGATTCTTCGTGCTGAAGCAAAATTATGTGCCTCATCAATAAACAGCCATGTTATTGGTATTTCTTCGGCCATTTCTCCAGTTTTTGTACCAGCTACTGTTGAATATCTGCTCTCAAAAATCTTTCTGGCTATTAAACCTGTAACCAACGATCGAACACTATCTGTTTCGATAAAGCTTAAATCGATAACACTAATTTGGTTGGACTTAGAAATTTCAGAAATGAGAGTTCCTTTTTCGGAAAAGACACCCCACCTTTTGGCATCCTCTAATCTATAATGCAAAGCTCTTATACTATCCTTTTTGAAAAGACTTTCCTTTCCCACAACTTTTTTAGCATGCGTCAGACAAAATATCATATCATCTATTGAATAATCCTCTGGATTCGGATCAATAAATTTGCCATCAACAGTCTCGTATCCTTTTTTAATCAAATCAAGGATTGTTCTAAGAAGCGCTGATTGGGTACTCTTAATGGGATCTACACCAAACGTATTACACCAATCATCCACCGTCAGCTCTGAAGGTTTTATTGCAAATGGAACAGAGTTTCTCTTAAATTCGGGAAGTAATCTATCATAAATCTCTATAGGTACAAAGACTTTAACATTTGGATACGCAACTGGTGCTAATCCCCAACTTTCTAACATTTTTCTTTGACTCTCGTCAGAAGGCTCCTTTCCTATATCATAGAACATACCAGTTGGGTCTATAATTACTATACCGACATCTAAATTTGAGAGTATGAGTTCTTCTATTATAACCCCCATAGTGTAACTTTTTCCTGAACCAGTCCTACCGCAGATAAAAATTCTATGAGATTCAACAGCATCAAGTAAAATTTTCTTACCATAATAATCTCCAGTTTCTAAAGCTCTTCCTATGTACATTAATCCATTACAACCATACTTCTCATGATCACCTTTACCCCTTCCAATTATAATCCCATCTACAAACTCATCAACCAGTGGATTTAGATCGACTTTTATTGTTAATGGCTTAAAACTTGCTGGTTTGAAGAAATAGCTAACTAATTTATTCTTTATTATTCCCTCGAGCCAAGAACTTAGGATTAAAACGTCATATGAGTCACTTAACTCTTTATGAGACTTAAAAATTTTAACTATGGTTTCCTCTTCCGTTGGAAACAATTTTGGAGAATAAAAACCATATTCCCAGAAATTATCCCTTTTCTTTTCTATAACTTCTTTTATTTCATCATCTAACGCAACATCAGTAATATAAATTAAGGCACAAATTTTGCTATTCAATTCATAATCATTACTCGTAAGATTGTATAATTCTCTTAACTTGTCTATAGCATCTGCATTTCGTGTCAGTTTGGAAAGAGCGTAGTACCCAATAGCCTTAGAATATAAATCCTCGGACTTTATTAAAGACGATATAATTGCTTCAGTTTGCTTTTTTAGTTCTTCTGTGGGCATTATATCATTTACCTCTAAAAATAGCTCAACAAGATAATCTAACTTCAAGTTGGAATAGGAACCCTCTAAAAATCTTACTAATTTGCCAATAGACTTTACAATAAGAAAACGCAGATTTTCCATATCTTTTATACGCAAAAGTCTTACTAATGCTAATGTAAGAATTATCAGATCATTTGGATTATCAAGGGTTTCTAACTTCTTCTGAATGCAATCTAATACTTCTGAGAATATCCTACAAAGCGGAGCACCATGAAGCAACATAAGTGGTCCCTTCTCAATATAAGTTACTATAAATCAATCTACAATATAATACTCGCTACATTGAATTAAAATACTTTCTATCCACAATAAGTTAGTTTCTAATTAAGCTTTGTCCATTTAAGAAGTTTTGAGATTTTATATTAATATCACTGATAGACAAAAGTTGATGAGCATCAATTATGTAAGCTTTGATAATCATGCGCTTTGAGCTCCAAATAATTTATATGTTAACATTCCTATATGATTGACCTCCTCCCCGCACTAAAGTGCGGGGAATCCTAAGATTCCCCGGCGGGGAGGTTCGACCATCCTCCACCGGGAAAAATCCCAGT
>JBECUL010000098.1:0-6556 GCA_040225955.1 Candidatus Asgardarchaeum abyssi
GATAAGTGGATACGGAGCTTTATTTTTCAAAAGGGGCTGAAATTTGATTTTTTGAGGCATATTTTTTACAAGTGCTCCCACTGATCATAAAAGTTATATTTTATAAATCACTAATCATAGATATTGGGGATTGTATGAACATCGAGTTTGGCCTTCCAATATACGACAAAAGTGGTGCGCTGATTGGTTACTTATTGAAAAAATGGAATAAATGGTCATATAGGGTACTTATATCAAACAACCCTAATTTTGAGGAAGTTTTCGACATTAATAAGTATGAGAAACACCTACGTAATGCATTAGCTACGTTCTTTTCTCTTTCAAAGGAAAAGCTGAGAGAAAAATTAAAGAGTATTTACAAGATAGCAGAAAATCTTGATGATTCAACATACTCCCATCTTTTAGTTGATTATACTCATAAACATTTTGATGTACATTTTCTTAAAACACCACTTAGAATTTATCTTCTTGCACATGCAAACTTGCTAAGTAAGGAGAATAATAAGTATGTGTTTCTTAAAAATAAAGACGAAATTGATGAGCTAAAAATACCATTGGATAAACTGGACAGAGAGGTCTTTGGATCTCAAATTAGTGGCATCATAGGTAAAGTCATGGGTCCTGTTTACTTCAAATACTCTATCATAGATGTTCAAAGTCATTTTGGATATGAATTCATTCCTGCTGGTACGACGTATTTCACAATTCGATCTACGGATATTGAATTCTTTGCAAAAACCAGATTACCAGTAGATATTATGCACGGTGATACTGTTATAGTGCTTGGAAAGCGGCGGGTATATAAAAATGAAGATGTTTTTGTTGTAAAGAAATTATTTTCCTTCAGAAAATACGCACTATGGGAAATAGAGTAACCCATGAATAAAAGTTTGTACTTAAGCTTAAATAGTAGAACCCATTAATTTAGAAATATACTCATGCTAATTTTATGGAGTTGGAAAAATGGGGTTGATACATTTCAAGCCAAGTGAAAGTGGCCTTTTCAGAAAGTTTTTCCTAATGCTATATGCAAAGTTCGAGATCCCATATCTACGGTTCAACTACTTGGTTATAAAATACGCATTTAAATCCAAATTTTGGAAAGCGTTCTTCATGCCACTAGTATATCTAAATGCCTTTATAATGCTGAGATACGGACAACACGGAAAAGTAGTAACGGTAATGGAAGTAGAAGAAATGCTTAAAGAGCATGATAAAGTATTAATTGCTGTAGGGAGCTGTAGATGTCGTCTAGCCTCGCCAGAAGCTTGCAATTGTGAACTAAAAACAGACATTACCTTGAGACTTGGTGCCGACGTGTATAAAAGGAATTTCCCAGAGGATTACAAAAAAAAAAAAAAAAAAGAAGCTGTTGAGTTGATTAAAAGCTTCAACTCTAAAGGATTGGTCCCTATGATATTTACGTTTTGCCTATGTGGTGGAGCTCAGTATGCATTTGTCATCTGCAATTGTTGCAAGCATGCATGTATCCCGATGTTAGCACAAAAAATAGCTAAGTTTCCCACCTATGATCCAGGTAACTATTTGGCAGTGGTCGATGAGTCAAAATGCGTTGGTTGTGGGACATGTGTAGAAATATGTCAATTAGACGCGAGGAAAATAGTTAATGGGAAGGCTAAAGTAAATCCATATCTCTGTGTTGGGTGTGGTGCATGTTACTTTGCTTGTCCAAATAATGCCACTAAAATGGTTAAGCGACCAAAAGAAATATTAGAGCGACAATTAAGAGCACTTAGAAGCTTTTCTACTGAAATCCACCATCTATAAAAGACATATGGCATTAATTTTTATTTCATTTTTTAATCAATATAAAGGTTTCAGGGAAAACGGATACATTATGCTTACTTATTTGTTTCAAGAGAAGGATTGCTGATGCATCCTTACTTTGGATTACCGCAGTTTATCTATTTTTCTCTTTTTCGTTCATTCATTTTTTCATTTTTTAATTCTTTTAATTTCATTATCCCAATGCCATGTAAGTTTTTCCCACATGAATTTGTTCTTTAGGAACCAATGTTTTTTGGGTAACTAATACTCCTTTTTTCATCTGCAACACTAATTTCAATTTTGCTTTTTCATGATTCCTCGCTCAACTAATATTATTCACTTTAATTTTCGCTCTTAACAATATCTACATGAGATCTTTTGCTATTTTTTACTTTTAAATCAATAGAACTTTAGAATGGTACAGCAAGAAAATACGCACATGAAATAGTGGTTTACTCTAATTTGCAAATTTCTCTTTTATATTGAGACTTTTTGTTTAGGAGGAACATCACTTTTTAGTGAAAAATACAGTGATGCTACGTTTGTTTAATTCGCAGTATCGCCTCTTCTTTACTTATAGAAGAAAAACATGAATTATTTTCTTTTCAATGAATTCACCTTATTTTAAAAGTAAGCATATCATCTAAAAAATCATTATGAGTATTTTTTCACAACCTCTACTCTTTTTGTGATTTGTTCTTTGTTTTTTAATATACTCCCTTTTTTAGTATCTTGCTGTTTTCTGAGACAGTATCCAAAAAACTGAGTGATTTATAAATTAAATCAGTGTGACTTTCTTCTAACTCTTAAATAACAAAACACTGTTATATCATTCATTCTCTATATGTTACTTTTCTGAAAATTTCGTAGAATTTCGAACAAATATAATACCACAGATTTTCAAAAGTAGAAATAGATTTATTTATTCCAAAGATAAGTTTCTATATTGAGTATATTCATATTCTTTCACAAAAAGTAAGAAGAGTGTCATATGAGCTCACAAATTGAAAAAGATATTAAGGAAGTAAAAAAACGACTTGATGCTTTATTTGTTATATCTCAAAACATCCTTTCTCTACTTATCATGGAGGAAGAGCCTCTGCCTGATGAAAAAGAGGCGATAAAAAGAAAAGAGGATTTAATTGACGAACAGACTCTAATTGGGGCGCTTAAACGTTGACATTTAGTATTTTAATTAAAAAATCTGCATTCAAGTTTATTTCGTAGCTTGATAAAGAATATAAGCAGAGGATATACGAGTTGATAAGAACAATAAAAGTGGCGAAAAAAATTCTCTATTTTTATATCAATATAGGAATAACATTAATATAGAGTTCGCACACCTTATAATCTTAGAAAAAAGGTGGGTCACTGCTTGACCTTGCAGGTTTGTTGCGCTGAAGATTTTTATGATAAAATGGAGGATCTCATAAATTCGAACGTTGAGCAGTTAGGGTATATGTTGCCTTTAAGTAGGGAGCGCATAAATGAATTATTTTCTCCTAGTACATCGTATGTATTATTAGAGGATGATAGCGTTGTGGCTGCGTTTAATTATATTAGTGGGCATGAGAAAACATCACCTACTGTTTTTTTAAGATTTGTCGTCCAAAGCCCGCATTACGTTAAAGAGATTATTAAAAATGTTCTTAGAATCACTATGGCTCAAGAGAAGTTGTGGATTAGAGTTTCAAGATTTGGATATGATCGAGAAACAATAAAAGCCCTTATTGATGTAGGATTTAAAGTTGGTGCTGAAATTCCTGAGATGGCGTCCTATGGTGGAGAGCTCTACAGCCAATATATCTTGTATTATGATATAAAACCTAAGTATAAGTTTAAAGTTGAACGCGAATACAAGAACGAAGAACTTTATCCTATGCTGTCATTAGAAAAGGTAAGGAAAACATCATTTAGAGTAAGGGGATTGAGATTTAGCGATTTAGAGTATTATGAAACTATTTTTAACCAACCAAATGTATTTAGAACTATGGGAGGAGGAGTTTTTGAGGGACTTATATATGTGGATAAAGATAGAATAATAAATGCTGCCAAGAAGAGAGAATACTACACAATAGTCTGTGTTGATCAAGTCATCGACAAGCCAGTCGGCTTTTTAAGCTTGGGCTCATTTCCACAAGATGTACTAAAAGGAGTTGGCAACATAGGAATGTTTGTGGATGAAAGATATCAAGGTATTGGAGTAGGGTCCACATTATTAGAAAACGCAATTTTATTAGCGAAAAGATTGCACTATCGACTACTTTTCTTATCAGTATTTGATACTAATATCGCTGGAGTCAAGCTTTATGAAAAGTTTGGTTTCAAAGAACACGGGCGAGTTCCTGGATGGTTCCAAAATGGGTATGTCAAGGAAATAATGATGACAAGAAGGGTGTAGTGAATACTTAAAGTGAAGTATGCTCCTCAAAGGCGTTTACTACAATGTTAAAAATATCTCGCCATACATTTTTAGAAATCCTTGATGCGTCTATAAAGGGTTCTCTTCCTTTAATTAGATTTCCATTAACATAGAGAAGTGATGATACGGATAGTCGTTTTACGCTTCCTATTGTAAAAAGAATCGATGTCTCCATATCGAGGCTTAAGATATTTAGGTTTGCTAATTTTGCAAGTAAGTCGGGGGTTTCCCTATAGAAGGCATCATTTGTTGCCACTATGCCAACGTGATAATTTATCTTGTTTTTTAGAGAGTATTCATATACATGCTTAACTAACAAATTAAATAAATCATAAGTTGCAACTGCAGGGTATTCTGGAGGAACATAGTACTTTGATGTCCCTTCTCCTTTATAACATGCTATTGGCAAAACAAAATCACCTATCTCTATAAATGGTTGTATAGCTCCAGTTGTTCCAACCCTAATAAAATTCTTTGCACCTACATTTGCAAGCTCTTCGATTACAATGGCTGTCGACGGTGCACCTATTCCAGTACTCGCTAATGTCAAATTTATCTTCCTACATTTCCCAGTAAATAGGACAAAACCTCTACCCCTATATGACCACGATATCTCATCCAGAAAATTTGAAAATAGCTCAATCCTTTGAGGATCGCCTGAGAGGATTACATTCTCTGCAATATCTCCCTTTTTGCATGATAGATGAAATTGAGGTATTTTGTCTTCCACTTTTGTTTTATTGACAAAAGAATCAGGAGATAAACTATTACTTAATTTAGGCATATAAAACACCTCATTTCCGATTAAGTACGAATTTATGGTATGTGAAAACTTAATTCCAATAGAATTGGGTGTTTGTTTTTAATTAAGTTTATCAGTAAGTTAGTGAGTTAAGTTTTTCAGAGTAGATAAGTAAAATATATACATGTACATGTAAATAAATATCACAACTTCCCTCGAGAGGAGCGGTATCTTGGGTTATCAGCTATATATTCTTGCTAAGAGAATCGAGAACGCCGATTCCTTCACATTAGCATCATTTCTTTTTGCACTATCAATACTTGACTTGTTTATAACATATCATGTTTATTCAAACTATCCCGAGATTTTCTTTACTCATGAGGCAAATAAGTTCTTTGTAATGGTTGTCCGACTATATGGAATACATGTTGCGTTCTTCTACTCATTCATGATTGATATTATTTTTATTTATTTGTTAAGATATCGGTATAAGACTATTCGAGGTGTTGTTTTCTATAAAGCTATTCTACATACTTTTGGATTAAATTGGTTCCTAATATTGTATACAGATATTGAAATTTGGGTAGTATTATTTCTTAACATGATGATAACAGGTTTGTTCGGAGGAATTCCGTTAGTTATATTTCTTACCGATGACGAACTTCTTACAGACATGTTTAAGGCTTATGGTAAACTGAAAGAAAAATTGACTAACATAATGGGTCAAAGAAACAATAAGAAATAATAATACTATCGATTATTCTATTTCTAATGTTAAATGTCTATAGTTTCATATGATATAACTCTCTAAGAATATCGGCTAGCATGTTAACAGCATCGTCAAATATTTTCTTCCCCTTCTCCTTATTGGCAAGCGTGGGATCTCCGATGACACCTATAGGTGATACCATCTTTGAGCTCCATGAAAAACCACCAATTCCCTTTGGCTTCTCAACATAAAATGCAGACTCCTTGTTAAAGAACTTGATCGGTATCCCTTTTTGTACCTTATCAGTTTTCACACTTGAAGGAGAAATATGAAGCATTAGGGAGGTTTCCATTTCTCCAGCATGGAAAGCACCTATCTTCACAGACTCACGGTATTTACTGAAAGCTTCACTACAGATTTTATAGAGTTCTATTATTGTGATGAAAACATTATACTTCCTAGAAAATTCAAAAACCGTTGAACGAAGAATTGCTGCATTTCCACCATGAGCATTAGCGATGGCTATTTTTCTTACTCCAAAGGCTGATAGAGATGAGATTATATCCTCAATTACGCTAAGAAAAGTTTTAAGCCTTAATGTAATTGTACCAGGAAAGTCCATGTGCTCATAAGAACATCCATAAGTTAATATGGGCAACACTATAACATTAATCTCATCTTTTACAATCTCTTTAGCTTTAGTAATGAGTTCAGAAGCTATGATAGAGTCTGTAAGTAGAGGTAGATGCGGACCATGTTGCTCAACAGATCCTACTGGTAGAACAACAATGGTATTCGGATCAGATATTTTCAGTACTTCCGCATTAATTAGGTGAAAAATCCGTATTGGCTGCGAAAAAATTATTTTTTCCGCCGCACTCCTTTTTGTCGGTGA
>JBECUL010000099.1:0-6515 GCA_040225955.1 Candidatus Asgardarchaeum abyssi
TGAAGCTATAAACTCTGTAAGATTCATTCCACAGTATAAATCAGACCCTACTTTTAACCATTCTATCGGTCCCACTTCATAGCTATTTGAAAGTATAACCTGTCCCAATTTTCGATCTATGTCAAGGTAGTACTTGAATGTTAATTCTTTAAATTCTGCTGTAGCCACAACATGACCCGGCTTTGATGGTTCGAATGGATTGAACCACCACCAAATTGTTTTTAAATTATAGTACGACATTCCCCATTCATAATGAGTCCCATTTTCAGAAACCGATAAAGGTATTAGGGAGACATTAAAGTTTTCTTTCAGTTCTTCTCCTAGGGTACCTTTTAAATCAAAAGTCAGTGCAAGGTATAACGGCTCTAAGGCATCAGGAACCCCTTTAATAGTTCCAGTATCTTGGAAAGCTGCCATTAGTAGGAAAGTAGATATTATAAATGCGTCTTTCCCATTTGGTGTTTTGTAATGTTGCAAAACTGTCTGCATAGGCATAGTTGCACCAATTGTTACATTAAATGTCCACCACAAAAATTTGATTGGTATCGTTAATGTCGTATTAATAAAACCAATATATAGCATTTGATAATCGGTTTTGTTTACATAACAGAGATACGTATAAACATCAGCACGATCCCTCAGTGTACTATTTATGTCTGTGAGTATTTCAATCCAATCCACAACAGTTGACCAGTGCTCCTCATCAAATGTATGTCCATTCAGATATTGTGACTCATCTGGAAGGGTTATATTATCGTCTGTATTTGTTACTCCAAATATCTTATCGTCACTAATAGATCTAAGATTAGCTGTAGTTGTACTTAAAGGCGTAAATAATAGCGGTAACAGTACAGCAATAATTAGAAGCGCTCTAACTTTTCTCAACACATACCCACCTATATAACTAAGTGGATCTTATTTTTATGCTAAATACTATGTTCTCTTGCCTAATAAAACTTGAGTTTTGACCTTCAGAAAATTAGTGCAGAAAGATTATGTTAAAAATTTATTTTCTAATTCACTTATTAGCTAAAAAGAATTTAATGAACGTTTTTAGTCTTTTTACATAATCCAAAGTCTTTTAATATGTGTTTTATCGAAGTCTTCATCTTCACTAACTACTGTAGTTATTCCTATTTTGTCCATTACAGCAAGATGTATTGCATCAGATGGCTTAAGGTTATATTTTTTAATATATCCTTTCATAAGTTTGTAGTCTCCTTCTTCAATAGGCACTATACTTGTAAATGGTAATATAATCTCCTCTATAAAATTAAAAGTTATTTCATAGCCTACATTGTACTTCTTTTTTGAAATATATAATGTTTCATCAAGAACCAACAAGTCAGTATACAGTTCCTCACCAAGGATCCTTGATAATAAGTTGTTTAATTTCTTTTTATCTTGCTCGTCTGTTACTGTATTTAAATATATAATAAAACATGCATCTATGAAAAGTTTCATACTATTCAAACTCCGTTTCTAGGTAGATTCCTTTGAGATCTCCAAGTTTAGCTTTAACACCCATGGATCTTATTTTTCTCCTATGTTCTTCTAACTTTTTAAAAAGCTCTTGAATTGAGGGGCGCCCTCTCAAAATTATCCCGTCCTCTCCTAATTTAACTATAACATAACCACCTGGTACTATGCCATATCGTTCTCTTATGACTTTCGGTATTAAAATCTGTCCTTTTGGACCTACTTTAAGTTTCAGCACTTCCATAGTTTCACCTTAAGTAAGAAAATATGTAAAATAACTAATAAATATTTACGATTAAAATTTAGATAAGTGTAAGAGATAGACCTCAAAGTCTTCGATTTAATTTATATATGACGCAATCAATTATTGGCAACTATTTAATTTATAACCTTTAGATATAACAAATTAATTTTCACAATAAAGTTAATCAAATATATATAATACTTCATCTATACTTAATTTTAGTCATCGAAACTGCTGGTGATTACTATGAGTAAAGAAAATGTTTCAATTATAATCAAACACCCAACGGTAGTAACAATGGACAAAGATCGAAGAGTAATCGAAGACGGGGCCGTTGCTATAGATGGAAATAAAATAGTTGCTGTAGGCAAGGCAAGTGAAATAGAGGAAAAATACTCAACCGACAAAGTAATCGATGGTAAACATAAAATTCTGATGCCTGGATTTATTGATATGCATGTGCATAATGTGCAGACTTTATTGAGAGGTGTTATAACAGATTACGAAATAAGTATACCTCCGGTCTGGTTACGTTTCTTAATACCCTATGAGGCTTTTCTTAAACCAGAAGATGTTGAATTAATTTCTACTCTGACTCAATTGAATATGATTGAGCATGGAACAACCGCATTCTTAGAAGCAGGAGGACCTCACGCAGATAGTATAGCAAAGGCTATGGAGAAAACTGGAATAAGGGGCGTCATAACAAGATCCACAGTTGACATGGGAGAGACTCCAGAGGCTATGAAAGCCGCAACAGAACATGAAATAAAGGAGAGCATCAGACTCGTTGAAACTTGGAATGGTAAATACAACGGCCGGGTAAGAGCATGGTTTTCATTGAGGCAATTGATTCTGTGCTCCCAAGAGCTGTTCCACAAGTTTATTGAGTTGGCAAAGAAATATAATGTTGGAATTACACTTCACGTGTCTGAGGCACATAAAGAGATTGAATTCTCCTTAGAACACTTTAAGAAAAGGCCTATTGAACACCTTTACGACATAGGCTTTTTGGACAAAAACGTAGTTCTTTCCCACGCTGCTTTTCTAACAGCAAAAGAAGTTGCATTGATTGGAAAGAGCGGGGCTAGTGTTGCTTATTGTCCTTCAATAGATCACATGCTGATGCCGCCTCCAAGAGTTCCAGAGATGTTAACTGCAGGTGTTAATGTTACAATAGGCTCAGATGGTGGATGGAAAACACCTATAGATCTGCTAAATGAAATCAGACTCGCATCAATAATTCAGAAGCAATACTACGGATTCCCATACCATGATAGAGTTGCTGTTGACGCTGCTGATTTCCTAGAAATGATAACCATTAATGGTGCAAAAGCTCTTATGTGGGACGATGAAATAGGGTCAATTGAACCAGGAAAGAAGGCGGACTTAGTTCTGATTGATGTAAATAGACCCCATTTCGTTCCTATAAATGATTTGGCAACAACAATTGTATACTGTGCAAGCGGGAATGATGTAAGAACAGTAATCATAGACGGAAAGATAGTTATGGAGGATAGGAAGTTCACAACAGTTGACATGGAGGATATATTGGAGAAAGCTAGGGAGAAGACTGTGGAGCTAATGGAGAAAATCAGAGAATCCTGGAAGAAAAAACAATGACCAAGGAGTTGCATAATTTTATTTTCTTTTTTTGATGAACGAAAAAACAGCCATTTTTATTAATGAAAGCACACTTTTCTGATTGATGTTTCTTCTTTCATTCTTTCTAAAGCATGCTTTGTAAATTTTATTTGCATACTGCTACCTCTGCAACTATTTCTTCTTTTCGTAATTAATTAGTTTATTTAGATCTATGTTTCTCTTTGAGTAATTCAATATCTCAATGCCTATTATTTTCCCATTTTCGTTATAGCCTAAGATTACACCATCAGCTATTTCGTCGCTCTCTTTTATTTTCTCACTTGAAAATCTAATATATAGTGCATCCGCAACACGATCATAACTAATACTTACCATAAAAATCACTCCAGCCATCTATCCATACATTTAGCCTACCATTTCCGATATATATACCCAAAAATTAAAAGTTATTTTTAGTTATTTGGTGGTTGGAGAGGATAACATGCCCTTTAGTAGAATATTAAAAAGGACTCTATTTTTTGGATTATTCTTGATTCTAACCTTTAACTTAGTTTGGGCACAACTTCACTATAATACTTGTATATATCATAATAAAAATTATGCCGGCGACAGCGATCCAACTGTAACTCCTGAAGAAATACCTTATTTTCTAGAAGATTATTATTCATCAAAAATAATGACTTATGAAAATGAAAGCATACCAGTCAGCCTAATAATCGATGAATCATCAAAGCAGAAATATTACCTAGCTGTGGGTGTCAGAATCGGTATAGACGCCCTTTACGACTCAAAGCTAACTCAAGAAGAAAGAAACAAAAAGATTGAATACATAGATATGCCTAGGACTATGACAATGAAAGAGTTTGAAGAATTTTCGAGTAAGTCAAATATAACACCTCTTTGGTCGTATACAATATCAATGTATATTATTGCACCATCTTACTGGGACATAGCAAGTACAATAACTGTTAAACTAAAAGTGGTAAATAATGGACCACTACCGTTTGTCTATTCTGGTAATGCTGTAGCCTATATTAAGGATCAATATAACTATCCTGGAGGATGGGTTACAGAAGCTTCTGGAAGCAAGTATGTCTCATTCATATTATACTATCGTCAATCAATATGGATCTATATAAGAGTATCTATAGGATATAGAAGTGTTGGCTTAAAGAAGGTCATGGCTGGTTTACACTTTAATTGGGGAGACTGGCTAGCGGATGCTGGTTATAACTTTGTTCAGCGATTTAATAAAAATGAGTATGTACAGCCTTCTGGTGGAAATTATTTTGAACTATCCGATCAGTTTCACCATAATAGTTGGACAATTATAAAAAGAGCAGGTATCGCAGTAGATGATATATATTCTAACATAGTGTTACTGAGGGACGCAGCAATAAAGGTTATGCATTGGATTCATAGTGCCTTTGTATATGATAAAAATTGGATTCTCTTCGAGGAAAACGGTAAAGTATTTAGAACTAAGGATCTAACTGCAGCGGATTTGTATATAATGAATAATCTTTATGATGAATATTTGCGATATCATGGTACTTGCGACGAATATTCAACATTGTACATATCTTTTCTTAGAGCTCTTAATATACCCGCACGATATTTAATAATTACATTTATAGAAGAGGATAGCCAAGGGAACCTAAGAAATAGTAGTCATGCATTTGCTGAAGTCTGGGTTGAAGTGCCTCAAAGTGGATGGTATACTTGGATGCACGTAGATCCTACATGGAATGTATATAACAATCCACGTGTTTATATAGATAGCCCAAATATCATAAAAATATGGAACGTCGCAATATGGTACGGTGCTGATGATACAATATCTCCTAAGGATATCAGGCAAGATGATCTATTATTAGCAACTAATGTAAGTATTATTAAAGCACTACCTTATAGAAATCCTAGTGACGGAATTATGGAAGCCGACTTCGAAGGAATCCAATATACAGGACCTAATGATTACAAATAGCTATATAATCTTATATATTTTAAATTTTTATATTTTAATAAAAATTAGTATTAATATATGTTTATTGTCAAAAATACTTTATTTGGTGATTAAAATGTTTGATAAACGCATAATAGTCTTTTTCTTGATATTTTCCATTTTTATGTTATCTTTTAATACCTATACTGAGAGTACATCTCTCTCAATTCAAGAGAAAAGTGTTACTATTAAGTTTTATGGGGAGAAGATATGCAGAATTTTTGTTTATCGTTTCATTGCAATAAATGGAACAAATATAACGATAACGGGATTTATTGTCAATATTAATAATACATGGAACAGTTCATCTGGAGAGGTGAAACCATTTCCCGCAATTTGGTGTCAACAAATAGGTGGAGTAAGTTATTATGATAATTTGTTAAATCGCCTATTACCAGTAAGCGAAGAAATACGTTCATACTTTAACAAAAGTGATGATGAGTTAATATTCATATCTGATTACAACGGGACCCATTTTAAGGAGGCAATAATTATAGGAAAAACATCAGAGTTCCCACTAGCTAGTGAAATTGATTTTAAGTTTTCGGATAGTGAGGATAGGGTGATATCTGGTTTGAGCACATACAAAGTAATTTATGAATATAATAGAAGTGAGGTGTTTGCTAATTCAATAGATTCCATTTACAATCCATCTTTTGTGATACTCCAAGCGGTGAATTATCTGCAAAGTATAAATAGGACTTGGGGGAACTTAACTGATGTTTTCGTTATACCCCAAAAATATCTTGCAGAAGAGTTTAAAGACTACGAGTTTGTGTGGTCACTAGAATTTCGCCAAAATATACGAGTTTCAAGAAACAAAACCATTGTAGAGATAAATCATTTTATAATCACACCAAATGGAACAATACTTCGGTATATAAATCTAGCTGGCCCTGTATTACCACCCATTCCAGGACCATGCTGTGATCACGAAAATCAAGCGGACTACTATATATTTATCTATGTAGTATTTCCATTTGCTATTGCTGTGGTAGTTATTCTAGCACTATATAAGAGATATTTAGAAAAGGCTACAAGGTAAAATCATATATAACGAATCTTTTTTTGTTTTTTCTTCTATGAAAAACTTGCCGCTCCCACTATATCTTCCACTCCGCCACTTTTAAATATTTCTAACATCCGCCTTAGCTCGTTTATCTCAACTCTTATCATCTTCTC
>JBECUL010000100.1:0-6125 GCA_040225955.1 Candidatus Asgardarchaeum abyssi
GTCCAGTGCGGGGAAAATGTCAAAAATAATGTATGACACTGTTGATGGAGCTGTTGCAACGATAGATAACGCACTGGAAATGATGCAATTTAACAAAACAGTAAAGGATATAATGAAAGAAGCTAATACTGAAGAGGCTTTAAAAGCACTAGAGAAAATACTTAATGGTGTAGCTTCAATGAAGGGTACTTTAAATAGCTTTCTGAAAATGCAAGAGAAAATGGTTAACTTTGTAAGCAATTTTAATGATGTTTTTTCAGCAAGACTTGAAGATCTTAGCAGTATAACAACAGAAGTTGCCGATGAGGCTATTGAAAATATAGGTGCTGAATTTCTTGCCGAATTACAAATTACAGATCCTACATTAATTAATAATTTACCTCCCGAGATAAGAGCTAAAATCAAAAGTAAAAATGTTAACTGATAGCAATAATTGCGGTGATGGTATTGACTCTATATGATGAGGCGTTATTATATAAAAAGAAGGGTGAGATTGCACTTAATCGTGGAGACTTGGAATCTGCTAGAATATATTTTCTAAAAGCCTTAGAGAAACTAAAGATCTTGTATCATAGATCCGATCCTAGTCTTAAAAATATATGGCTGGATCCTATTAATAAATTAGAGAAAATAATCAGAGAGATTGCAAAAATAGCATCTAGGCAGAAAAGAGTTATTCCAACCTCACTACCAAGTGTTATAAGTAAACCAGAAGTCCAGAGCATGAGAATGCCTGAACCATCAGCTGTTGAAGCTCCCAGAGTTTATGAAATACCAGAAATTTGCAATCAAGATTTTATAGTAGCTGAAAAACCTAATTTATCATTCAACGATCTAGCCGGATTTGAAAAAGTAAAGCAAGAGCTAACTGAAAACATTGAATGGCCTTTAAAATATCCAGATAAGCTTAATAAGCTCGGTGTAACCCCAATAAAAGGCATTCTCTTATTTGGCCCTCCCGGTTGCGGTAAGACGTACATTGTAAAATGCGCAGCTGGACAATTTAATATAACATTAATGCGAGCTGATCCTGCATCTATTCTTTCAAAGTACGTAGGTGAGGCTGAAAAAACAGTAAGGATTATGTTTGAATGTGCTAGTAAATTAGCACCGTCAATTGTATTTATTGATGAAGTAGACAAATTCTTACCAGCAGAAGTACATGGAACGGATGCTATAAAACGTGTTGAAGCTCAATTCTTACAAGAGATGGATGGTATCTCTTCAAATAGCGGTTTTATTACAGTAATGGCAACTAATGAACCTTGGAATCTTACGCCAGCTCTTATAAGACCAGGAAGAGTCGATAAGATTATATATGTTCCCCCTCCAGATGCCGAGGCTAGAAAGAGATTATTCGAACTTTATCTTAAGGGGGTTGAATTAGAGAAAAATGTTAAGATTAAAGAATTAGTTAAACTAACCGAGCCTAACGAGAAAGGTTACTATAGTTCCTCTGGAATAAAAACTATCTGTGATGAGGCAAAAAGAAATTTATTTAGAGAGTGGATTCGAAAAGGTGTCGAAGTGCCTATGCCCAAGAAATTTTTAATAGATGCCATTAAAAACGTTCCCAGATCCATAACTCATCAGATGATTAAGAAATATGAAAATTGGGCTAAACAGCATGCATCATATATTGCATAGCTAATAGCTATGTATATATTATCTTTTTAAGTTTCAGAAAAATAATATATCATGAATCATGATTAAAATAATAGTTGGAGGTACGTACATGCCCTTTTTTGAGAGAAAAGGAGATAAGATTGAAAAAATAGTTAAGCAGGTTATTGAACAAATCAAGATTTTAGAGAAATCACCTAATAGGTCAACATATAAAGAAGTCGTTAAGGAAATAGGTAGACTAATAGATCCCCTCTCCTTAAACGACCGAATAGAAATATTGCATAGGATTGAAGATTACCATAGAGAACGAATATCCAATTATACAAAACTTGAAAGTGAGTACCAGAGCCGTTTAAACAAAATGATTGAAATGTTTAAAAGAAGAATTGCTGCTGGAAAGAGCATACCAACAGATGAAGCAAATACGGCTAAAGCAATAAAAAAGAGAATTGATGTTTTTAGGAAAATACGATCTTCACTTGAGCAATTAAAACTTATAGTATCGGATGTTCTGATCTTTGCTAAAGATATGCGTGAAGCCGTTGAAACTGCTATTAGATTCACAGAGTTGGGAGCCGAAGTTACTCTTGGTGCTGAGGAGGCGTTAGAGGAAGCTAGAGAGATAGAGAAGGAAGTTTTAGGGTCTACATCAATTGAAGAGATAGTAAGTGATACAGAGTCTGGCGGAATAAAAGGTGAGCAGGCAAAGAAACTTTTAGAAGAGTTAGAGTCTTAAACTATTTTACATAGAAATATAAAAAGTGCAACAAAAACTATATCGAGTACAGGAATATTGACTCTCTAATATGGTGGTCCCATGTTCGAAATCTCAAATATTGAAAGTAAATTAAACCTTATGTATTCCATTTTTAAAGAGGAAATTATGCCATGTAATTGGTATGACGATAAAGTAGTATTTGTAGAAACATTATTTTTTAAGGATAATAACATCAACAATATATCATATACTTATTGTCCTCCGGATTTAAGCATAAAATATCTTTTAGAAAATCTAAGAGTTCTAAAGGAGGTTAAAAGTACAAAAGTTAGTGAGGTAATGCCATTAATTTATAACAACGTTAAAAATGTTGAAAGAACATTAAACATGCTATTAATTGCCAAGAAATTATTTAAAATACTTGATATTATCTATGAAAGAGCTCCGCTGATGATAAAAGCAAATAATTTAGATGATGAGCTTGCTAATGATATTCAAAGAAGATCTTCCGAGCTTTATATAAAATTACGCAAGAATCTTAAAACACAGAAGGACTTCAATCATGTTAAAGCGGAAATTTATAATTTTTTAATGGCTATAAGAGCTATTCTTGATGAAGAAATTATTAAAAAGATTAAAGATGTATTTCCAGAAACATATAAATTTGCCATTACATCTGATGATCCTTTTGAAAGTATAAGAAATGATCTTAATGACATTGAAGTTGAATTAAAGGCAATACCATTTTACGAAAAATTAAGCTCAAAGGTTAGTTTGATTGATGGAAAAGAAACAACTTCGGTTAATGTTTATGATATTTCCCCAATATATGTGATATTATTCTTAGAGAAATTTGGTTATAATAATCTACGCTACTCTGTTCTTAATAAAAAAATAACATATGAGTAATGGAAAATAATTACGGTGAACCTTATGGAGAACAAGCAGAAAGATGACTTTAAGTTGCAAATAAGTACTCTAAAGGAGATAGTAGAATCACCTAAGATAACAAAAGAACTTAAAGAGTTTTTAAACTCCATTAAAAAACAAGACTTAGATTCAAAAGTTCCTATAACTATTGAATTATCAAATCTATCTGAAGAGAATATTAAAGCTTTAGAAGAAAAAGGGTTTAATAAAAGGACTATTATTGAAAAGCTAAATTTAGTTGCGGGAGAGATTATTCTGCTATCTCTTAAGGATATATTAAAATTTGATTTTGTAACAATTGTTGACTATGATATGCCCGTAAAGGCTATGGAGGAAAAATAATTGGACTGGAAAGCCTTTTTGAATGTTATTGAGAAAAAGTACATAGAAGTCTTAAATAAATATAATCCAAATGCAAGAATTATTGTTAGCGTAGAAACTAAAAACGCACCGGACGATTCCTTTGTTAGAGGAAAGGATGATATTTATAGAGGGTATTCTCTATTTGAAAAAATAGGATTAAATGAAAAAATGTTAACTGATATGGATGCAAAACCAGTGGCTATAGTAAAGGAGCTTAAAGTTTTTTCAATCGATATCTCCCTGCAATCCTTCTTAAAACATATAGATACTATAATCTCAAAAAGCAAAGCAAAAAGTCTATCTATGGATCTTGATGCTACTCCAAAGCTTAATGTTAGTAAGAATATAATATATGACAACAAAAATTATGATTATGAATTTACTGGTAAGGACATAAAGGTAGCTGTGTTAGATACTGGTGTTGATGATGCTCATCCAGATATATCTATTATTTATAAAGACAATTATACATCTGATGATGACAAAGACACTGACGGCCACGGAACACATGTAATTGGAATTATCGCAGGAAGGGGCGTTAAAGATGAACGATTTAAAGGAATAGCTCCATCCGCAAAAATAATATCCCTAAAGGTCCTTCCCTCAACCTCCTCGGTTGTTGCTAAAGCAATGTTTGATGCTGTTGACAAATTTGGAGCTGACATAATAAATATGAGTCTAGGTGTGAATTTTTGCCATCCTAACAATCCAATGTTCAGAGCTGCAACAAAAATTTTTAACAGCGGAGCTCTTGTGATAGCATCTGCAGGAAATTGGGCACTTGATGGAAATCCACCATGGAATTCTGTTTCAACACCAGCTTGCAACCCAGATGTTATAGCTGTCGGTTCTATATCAAAAAATGGTAATATTGCGTATTATAGTTGCAGAGGCCCTGGATATAATGGAGTTGTAAAGCCAGATATAGTTGCACCAGGGGGTGAATTTTCAAATATTCCAAATCCATATGATGGTATAATTTCAACAAGGTCATCATTCTTCACCGAGAGACGAGATCTATGGGTTAATGAATACTATGTATCCTTCCAAGGAACCAGCATGGCAGCTCCTCATGTTTCAGGTGCTGCTGCGGTGATTAAAGAGGCTATGAGAGAATACGGATATGAAATTCATAAAAATACAATAGCTAAGCAAATTAGAGATGTTTTGCTTGGATCTGCAAAGGATCTGATGTTAGATCCTAATATTCAAGGTGCAGGATTATTAAATCTTAGGCGTGCTATTAAAAAAGTAAAGAAATATGACATACCTAAATATGAGCACAGAGAGTCCATGGTAAAGAAGATGATAAGTATAAACAATATGATTAAAGTGAATTTAAATATCATAACATTTCTCCTTAAAGTCTCAAAGCGATACAAATTATTAAGTTTGGGTTGTCATGGTAATAACCTCATTAAAGCAGCTAAAAATGGTGGAGCTGCTGAAGTTGCTAAAATATTTGGATACTTTGTTGATCTGTCATATCTAAATTACGAAATGGGTATAATATACAGCATTGAGAAGGAGCTACCTGCAAATGTCAGAATCTTAAAGATAAGTAGAAGAAATATTAATATTGCTAGGGATAAGGAGCTTCTAGAGTTCCTACAGTAATATAACTAAAATTTAAGTTAATAGCAACTAAATAATAAAATAGTCATTACAGAAAATAAGATCATTATGAAATACAAAAAATTAATATTTAGAGGTGTTGTATCTTAAATTTAATTTCGGAGGATTTATAATGGTTTTCGGAAGTAAAAAAAATCCTGTTGAAAATATTGAAAAAGCTATTGAAAAACTAGAGGATTTATACAGTGACATAAATACGAGGAAGAAAGTTATAGAACGAAAGATAAAAAACTTTTTGAAAAAAGGGAAAATGCCACCCGTTGCATACCTAATAAGATGGAGACAAACAAAAAATCTTCTTACAGTACTTGATAATAGCATAGCTACCCTTCACGGAACATTGATGTTAAATGAGTTTCAAGAAATATTAAAGACAGTTACTAGAAAATCCTCAGTAAAGGAGGCTATGGAAACTCTAGAGCAAATCCTTAGTGAGTTTAAAGAAACGGAACGGGTTCTAGCATCATTAATGAAGACTCAAGAAACATTTACTAAGGAAGTAAGTAGATTGACTGATAATATTTCAGCAAGAAGGGAGATACTTGAATCACTGACTCAAGATATCTCACAAGAAGTGAGTGAAAAAATTGGAAAAGAAATACTTGAAGAATTTGTATCAACATTGCCTCCCGACGTAAAACAAGAATTGCTACCACAAATAAAAAACATTAAGAAAGAAGAGGTCGCCGAAACAAAAAACAAAAGCAAACTTACTGAATAGAAACGACGAGTAACTATATATTTAAGTATTCCACCCAGTATTATTAGAGTTTTATTGTAACTTTCTAATTGGGCGCAACTAATACTTTATGTCTTCGTATAACAACGTTTTAGTGCGCTTCTAAAGGTCGCA
>JBECUL010000101.1:0-6095 GCA_040225955.1 Candidatus Asgardarchaeum abyssi
TCGTAAGCTGAAGCGGTTCAATAATATGGCGGAATTGGGTAAGAGGGTGCTGTTGGAGGTGACATAAAAAATAAAAGGGAGTAACGAGAACGGGTTATAGAGCGACGAAGTTTTTCATAGAAAAATAAAAAGTACGCCAGTGATTAAGATGTTACAGCCTATAATTCTTATTCCTGTTAAGACCAAAGTTCTTAAACCAGGAGACGATATAGTCGAGGCGATAATCTCAGCAGTAAAAGAAAATTCCATTAAGATAGAAGAGGATGACATTTTTGTAATCACAGAAAAGGTAGTTGCCTATTCCCAAGGAAGAGTTATCAACTTAAAAACAATAAAACCTTCAGAGGAGGCTATAAAATTAGGAAAGAAGTATAATATTGAACCAGAACTTATGCAACTAATTATCAATGAGAGTGATAAAATACTTGGTGGTATTGGGAAGTATCATTTTATGCTAACTATAAAAGATGGATATATGATTGGCAACGCTGGTATCGACAGATCTAATGCTCCCAAAAATCATGTCGTTTTGGTCCCAAAAAATCCAAAAGAGACAGCTCAAGAGATAAGACGCCGTTTAATGGAACACTTTAAAGTTAATTTATGCGTTGTTATTGTTGATAGTAGAACTCAACCTCTACGCCGTGGACTTATAGGTTTAGCCATGAGTGGAGCAGGATTTGAGCCTATTGAGGATTTAAGAGGACAACCAGATCTTTTTGGTAAGCCATTACGAGCTTCTTGGAAAGGTACTGCTGATAACATAGCAAGCGCAGCTCACTTATTAATGGGCGAAGCAAATGAGCAGATACCTATTGTCATTGTTCGTGGAGTTAAAGTTAAGAAAACAGATAGGGCCTTTGATTCAAAGGACATGTATATTCCACCAGAAGACTGCCTATACTTTAGGAGTTTAGGAATAAAAGTCTCTAAAAATAAGATAGGAGTTGATATTAGTTGAATATTTTAGACATTCTGAAATCTCATAATATTACTACTGTTTTCTTTGATTATGACAACACCTTAGTCTTTTCGAGAGATGCTTATGTAGAGACTTATCAAAAAATATTCAAAGAAATAGGTATAATAGTTGAAGCTCAAAGAATAATAGAATTATTTGGCAAGCCGGCATTTCAGATAATAAAGACTATAGTGGGTAGCAGTGTAACAGATGAATTCATAAAGAGGCTTATTTTAAGAAGAGAAAAAATATTGCTTAATGAAAAGATAGAGAAAATAAAGTTAGTTAACGGTGCAAAAGAGATTCTTGAATTACTAAAGAGAGAGGGTTATACAATAGGTATTGTCTCATCATCCACTAAAAAAATCTTGGATGCCTTTTCAAGACATTTAGAGATTTCTCAATTTTTTGATTATATTATATCTGCTGATGATGTTAAGATAGGCAAACCCGATCCAGAACCGTTTAAAATAGCACTGAGAAAAGCAAATAAAAAGCCAGAAGAGTGTATCGCAATAGGAGATACAGTCTATGATATAAAAAGTGCAAAAGATGCAGGAATTCTTACAATCGGAATTGCTTGGGATGATGAAACATATCAAAAAATGAAAAAAGTTGGTGCAGATTATATTGTTCAGAGTTTAAAAGAATTATTACCATGTCATTAAGTGGCAGATTGTGAATAAACTACAGCTTGAGATAAAGGTCTTACGTATAAGGTTAATCCCTCAACACGCAATACCACAACTTTAGTATTTTTTGGAATTTCTGTACCATCGATACTTTCGGCCCACCATATTTCAGCACCAAATTTAACCTTTCCGCGAGGTTTTAAATCCGACTCAACAACACCAATTTTTCCAACCATATAGTGATATGTGGGCCAGTTATCATAATTCTTTAATGCAACAATATATATGCCCATCAATGCTAGTATTGTTCCTGAAATCGTAAATGCCGCCAGTTTCCCACTAGGATCTGCTAAAAGGGCTATTACTATCACAACAGCGTATGCAGGCATTAATTGAATAGCTACTTTACTTTTGACCAATGCTGTTTTTGAGGCCATACCTTCTGCGCCTGTGAATACTATGAAGAGGAAATATAGTACAATGGCTATTAAAATAAGATCAATTATGGATAGTTGTATGGGGGTTATTAAGAGATAGTACAAGAACATTACAATGATTAGAGGAAGGAGAACCTTTGCAGTAGCTTTAGCAGTGACTGGATCGAATAGGGCAATTATAAGAACAGAAACAATAACCAACGATATTAAACCTATTACAGGATTAACAGTAAAGATTTGAAAGATTATGATTCCTAGAAAGGATACGAGGAGAAATGCGAGGAATACCTTAATAAATTCACCCATTTATTTTCACCCCATAAAAATATTATAATATTATATTATTTAAAAATGAAAAAATAGTAGCAGTGTTGTCCGTTCACTTCTGTTTTTTCTTTTGCTGATTTGTATTCGTTGGAAGATTAAGAATTCCAAATGGTGTTACTGAGCCAGCAGGTGCTACATTTACTGGCCAGAGAACTATTGTAGAATTCTGAGACGCGACTTCATAAAGGATATTCATCCATCTCAAATGAAATGCAATGTCGCTCTCTTCGTAAATTTTAGCTGCCTCTCTCATTTTTTCAGACGCCTCGACTTCAGCTTGTGCTAAAATAACTCTTGCTCTTCTCTCTCTTTCTGCTTGAGCTTGTCTTGCAATAGCATCTTGTAATTCTCGCGGTATAACAACATCTCTTATTTCTACACTTGTTACTTTGACTCCCCACTCTTCAGTTTTTGCATCAATAATTTCTTGTAGATGGTGCCCTATTTTTTCGCGTTCAGAAAGTAATTCATCTAAACTAACTTTTCCTATAGTTTCTCTAAGGCTTGTTTGAGCAGCTAGCCTTGTTGCTTGTTCATAATCTTCAACGTTTAGTATTGCCTTTTCCGCGTCTATTACACGATAGTACAAAACTGCATCAACAGTGACAGGAATATTATCGTTTGTAAGTGTTTGCTCTGTAGAGAAGGCGTATGTATTTAACCTTAAACTAACTCTAGCTGCTACTTTATCGAGAATTGGAAATATCCAAATTATACCAGGTCCTTTCACGCCCAAGAATTTTCCAAGCCTTAGAATAGCTACGCGCTCCCATTCCTTTAGAATACGAATACCAGAGACTATGAATAGCAGTATGAATAAACCAAGTACAATTATATAAATTGAAAGCACAGACCATATTTCTATTTGCATTTAATTACCTCCGTTTTTCTTATTATTAAATTTGTAAAATTGGGCTTTTATTTCTTTTTATCCCTTAAACACTTAAAATTGAAACAGTGACACAAAGTTAAGCAACAGACAACTTAAAAACAAATATTTAAGAAGAGAATGCGCAAATACGTATGAGAATAAAAAAGTGTTGTGAAAGGGAAAATGGCATTCTTAGAAGCTAAAAAAATAGTAAAATATTATGGGAAAATTCTTGCTTTAAATAATGTTAGCTTATCCATTGATAAAGGAACGATATATGGTCTTGTTGGGCCTAACGGAGCTGGCAAATCCACATTACTAAGAATTATTGTTGGGGTTACAAAACCAACATTTGGACATGTATTTTTAAATGGAGAAGAAATAACATTTCATACTAACGTTCACTTAAGAAAATTAATTGGATATATTCCAGAAAAAATATCATTGTATAATGCACTAACGGTTAGAGAGTTTTTGAGCTTTATAGCAAAATTATATGATGTCCCAGAAGATATATTTGAAAGTAATGTTAAAACGCTTTCTGAAATTTTCGGTATTGCACCGTATATGGAAAAGTATATAGGAACCTTGTCTAAGGGTTATCAACAAAGAGTACTTGTTGTTTCAATACTAATGAGAAATCCATCTGTATATATCCTCGATGAACCATTTTATGGGCTTGATCCACATGGAATTCATCTCCTAAAGACAATACTAACTGAAAAAGCAGAAAATGGAGACGCCCTTGTTTTGGTTGCATCACATATACTCCCGTTAATTCAAGAATTTGCAACGAAAATTGGAATAATTTACAAAGGACGTATATTATTAGAAAAAGAGGGAAGATTAGAGATTGAAAAAATTCCGGCTACGTTCTTAGAGAAACTATATTTGGAGTCCATTAAAGAGGTTGAAAGACTTGAAAACATGGATACTAGTGAAATTTGAAATTAAAGAGGCTTTATCATCAATAAAATTTAGATTGATTGACTCCCTTATTGCATATTCTTTTCTAATTTTTTCAACGGGTATAATACATTATACCATGGCAAATTTCATTTTTCAAAAAGAGATAATAGAGGACATAATTTTAGATTTCTTCAAGTTTTCAGGTGACACACGCTTTTTAATACTTTTAGGAATTACATATTTAATTTTCATAGCAATATTTGGAAGTGTAATTGCAGGTTTTATCAATATTCCTCGCAATTTAAGATTTCTTGAGCCTGATAATTTAGTTTTAAGAGCCGCACCAATATATGCAGAAAGTATATTTATTGCTAAGTTCATAAGATTTCTACTAAAGAGGCTTTTCATAGCACTTATCCTTATATTAGCTATTGGCGTACCATTTATTCAATATTGGGGGTTATACAATCCAGAGCAAATTATCTTTTTCTCAATAAACATTATACTATTAGTTTTATTCATTTCATCGATGGAGTTAATAGCTTTCTTTTTGTCCAGAATCGCTTATTTTAAATTTGCAAAAAAGCTGTCTAAAAAGACATCAGCTAAGGAGGAAACGGTACCTAAGCCAACCATAGCCTCCATATTTTTTAGTTTCCTAACATTAGCTACTATAATTGTTCTCCTATATCCACTTGCTTCAGAGAGAGCTTATTATTTGTCATACTACGTAACTGAGCTTTTTGTTCCTTCTCTATTTTTAGGGATTTTTCCAGTTGAGTATCTATTTTTATTATTTCTTATGCCGATGTTTTTCTTCATTTTCGAAATAGTAGTTATACTTGTTTTTTCACGATACTATTACCGATATGTAGAAACTTTTGAAGAAGAAACAGAACTGGATTGGTATAATATAGCGGCTGGAAAGCTTGAAATTTTAATGAAAAAATTCTTTAAAGAGCGAACCGAATCTATAATCGCAAAGGACTTGATCCTTAGTTTAAGAACGAATCTGCCAAGATTCTTCTTTTTTGCATTAATGATACTGGTTATTGTTCTATTTGCACAACCAACAAACATAATTATTTTAGAAGAAGTGGCAAAAGACATAAGTATAACCTTTGGACTTATAGCTGTTACAATATTCATTGTAGCAATAATGCCAATGCAGCTTACACTCGTAGAAAATGATAAAAATATGATATGGCTTATCAAGATTCTTCCTTTTAACTACAAACTTTATTTTAAATCAAAACATCTTTTTGGATTTTATCTAAATCTTTTCGTTCTGTCACCTATTATTGTAACGCTAATAATACTTCATCCTACATTAAGAACAGCGTTAGCCATAGTTCCTTTGTTTTTATCACTAACTTACATTTATAATTCGTTAAGTATCTCAGACGCCGTTAAATTCTTGCCTGAGGAGGAAAATCAAGATTATAGTGTAGTTGCGATTCTTATTTTAATTCTTAGATTTTTATTATATTCAACCCCAATAGTTATTTTGACCATAGTAGCAACAATTTTCATACCATTTCAACTCATTTCAATTATAATTTTACTATTCTACTCTGTGATAGTAAGAGAAATATCGTATGATAATGCAGCAAAGGAGCTTATTAATAAAGAACTTTCATGCTAGACTCTTATTTTATTACTTTAGTTTATATTAAGCACTATACTGAAAGGTACAATATTAAAAGGGTAGAATAAGAAAGCATGAGCATTACAAGAATACCGCAGAAAGCCCCCAGATTATATCTGGGGGATGAATGCGGTCTGGGAGGGAGGAGCTGGGTGGTGGGAACGCAAAATTTTAAAAACAACAAAACAAACAAAAGAAGAAATGTGAGTAGCCATGCCAAGACGCAAACACGCCAGTAATGTAGCGACTACTTGTAGATAGCTCTCATCGAATATACCGCCACTCAACTCGCTCTTATAAGGCACTCTCG
>JBECUL010000102.1:0-5934 GCA_040225955.1 Candidatus Asgardarchaeum abyssi
CCTGAAGTGAAGGATGGTAAGTGGGATGTGCTTGTATTAGACAATAAATATGCTTCTCTCTCAAATGTTAGTGCTTTTAAGGTCGAAGAACTTGACAGTTTAACAAAAAAGGCTATCAATTATGGTCAATGTAAGGTTGTAATATATTCCCCTGAGCATGATGTAGAATTACATGAATTTGATATAAATCATATTGTGAAAATAATAAAAACATGGCAGAATTGTTATCAGCAACTTAGTAAAGATCCATTTATAAAGTATGTCTTCATTTTTGAGAATAGAGGAAAGTTAATTGGTGTTACATTGGAACATCCTCATTGCCAGATTTATGCATTTCCCTATATACCTCCACTAATAGAGAAGGAGATAGCTGCGAGTAGAAGATTTTTTGAATCGTTTAAATCATGTATTTTTTGTAAAATAGTTAATTGGTTTAAAGATCAACATCCCGAGCTTATAGTTTATGAAAATCAGAATTTCCTAATTTTTGTACCATATTGGGCACATTTACCACTTGAAACTCATATTTATCCAAAACGCCATTTCCAGAACATACTTCAGATGAATAATCGTGAAATTGTTGATTTTGCTAAGGCATTAAAGGTTATCAGAATGAAATACGACAAGATTTTTGGATTCAAATTACCATATATGATGGTATTTCATCAGTCGCCAGTAAACTCGGGGGATTATCCATTTTATCATTTTCATATAGAATTCTATCCACTTCATAGAGCAAAAGATAAAATTAAGTATCTCGCTGGTGTTGAGATAGGCGCTGGTACATTTATAAATCCTTCAAGTCCAGAGGAGTATGCTGAGAATTTGCGTAATATAAACGTGGAGGTATAGTTATGAATATAAGTAATTTTAAAACCTTCTACGAGAAAGTTTTTGGGACTGTGGAGGAACTTTATTATTCAATAGCACCGGGGAGAGCGAACATTATAGGTGAGCATACTGATTATAATGAAGGATATGTTATGCCTGCTGCAGTATCTCTTGTGACAGCATCTGTAGGGACTAAAAATAATTCTAACGTAGTTAGGGTATTTTCATATAATTTGGAAAGTTATAAGGAGTTTTCATTGGAAAACATCAATATAGATTTTAATGCTGGATGGGAAAAATACATTAAAGGTGTTATTTTAGCACTTAAGAGGCATGGTTATGAAATTTCTGGTTTTAACGCTATCATAAACTCCACTGTTCCAATTGGTGGTGGCCTTAGCTCATCTGCAGCCTTAGAAGTTTCCATATTAGGTTTGATAAAAGAGATTTTTGAATTAAAAATGGACCAACTTACAATGATTAAAATCACGTATGAGGGCGAACATGATATCTTGGGTATACAATGTGGAATCATGGACCAATTTATTTCGGTTTTAGGGAAAAAGCACTCAGCACTTTTTATTGATACGAGAACTTTGGATTATGAACATATTCCTTTTAAAAGTAAAGACATAAAAATAGTGCTTGTTGATTCTATGGTTAGGCATGAAGCATCACAAATTCTAAACGTAAGAAAAATGGAATGCCAAAGAGCTGTTGAAATTATAAACTCAAAAACCAAATTTAAAATAAAAGCTTTGAGAGATGTAACACCCGATATCTTTCAAGAAATAAAAGACATACTCCCGACTACAATAAGAAAAAGAGTGGAACATGTAGTATATGAAAATCAGAGAGTACTAATTGCAAAAGATGCTATCAAGAATGGGAATTGGAAATTATTGAGAAAAATTATGTTAGAAGGACATAAAAGTTGTGCAGAACTGTATGAGGTCAGCATTCCTGAATTGGATTTCTTGGTAGAAATGGCATATAGAATCGATGGTGTCATAGGTTCAAGATTGACTGGAGCTGGACTTGGTGGGAATACCATAAATTTAGTTTTAAAAGATAATATTGAACCTTTTGTCATGAAAATTAAAAAACTATACTTGGAAAGGTTTAAAATCGAGCCAAGGATCATTATAACAGATCCTTCTCAAGGAGTTAATTATGGTAATATTCATGAAACAAATTTCCAAGATTTTTGATAATTTTCGATAAATTAAATTTTTATTATTATAATATATAATGTATTTCTGTTTGTAAGTAGGTTGAGGTTTTTGAATGAGGGTTGTTACTATTTGTGAAAAAAACTTACCAGAACCGTTATTAGAATATCTTTTTGAAAACAGAGGTTCGCTAGTGATAAAGGGGATGCTGGTACTGGAAAAACAAGAATGGCTATCGAAATAATGATAGAAGCTATGTCTAGGGGGTATTCTCCTATTTTCTTAACTATTGGTGTTACTCCTGAACAAGTTAAAAGAGAGAATCCGTGGCTGCGGAAGTACAATCTAGATGATTTTATAATTGATTTAACTAAGCTTAGTGGGATGCTAAGTTTAAAAGATTTTATGGTGAATTATGCTAATATTCCAGAATTTATAAGAAATACAACAAGCGTTTTAAATAAAGAGATAGAAAAAGATAAAAAAGTGATCCTTATCATTGATAGTATTGACGAATTAAAGGTTCTTATGGGTCTTCCTCAGGATGACTTTTCTCTTGAAGGTATTTTCTTAACTTAGTAAAACGCGAGAAAAAAGAAATTTCTATTGTTTTCATTAAGGAAAAGCTGGAGCAGATGCAGCTTGATTTTATTTGCGATATTATAGTGGAGCTTTATCTTGAAATTTTTCATGGACGGGTATTAAGAAAACTTGTAATTAAGAAACTACGTGGAGAAAAATAGATTTCTCGGTGCACCTTTTTTTCTCTCAGTGATGGTAGATTCAAATGTTTTGTGCCTCGTGTTATGCCATATAAAAAGTTTCTTACTTTTCTTAAAAATACTCAACTCCTCAAGTTAATAATAACATTATTAAAACAGGAATAAAAGCTCTGGATAAAATTATAAATGGTGGTCTAAGATTTGGAGATGTATTTGTGGTAGAAAGTGACAGTTTATCATCAGTGATATTTGATATGTTATTATTCATAATTATAAAAACTGTGCTACAAATAGAATACCAATTTTCACTATCCCTGGCAAGGGCAATCTCCAATTGAGCTTTTAGAAACGATTTCAACTTTTCTGAAAGATGAAAAAATGAAGTATATAACCTTTTTTGCACCAGAAAGTGTAGAAGTGCCTATCAAATTTAAAAGAAATATAGAAAAATTGAGTTTAAAGCAACTTAGAGAAGATATAGAAACAATTATTACTACGGTGAGAAGTAAGCTTAAAATGCTTGATTCAGAAAGGCTTTTCGTTAATGCAATTGCTGTAGAGAATATATTCTATACGTATCCTATTAATGATATGGTGTCTCTACTCTCTTTGCATCTAATAACTTGTAAAGCATCTAAAAGTATAACATTTATAAATCATTCAACCAATATAGAGCCGCTAAAAGATATTTTCATAGAGAATTCTACATACTATCTCAAAGTAATATCCATTGGAAATTGTTCGGTTGTTTATGGGATAAAACCTTATACAGGACTCGCGGTACCGTGTATTGCATCAAAGCTCGAAGGAAATAAAAAGAAGATTTACGTCTGTTTTGAGCCAATAAACTAGAGTTTAAGGAATATCCTATGTAATAAAATACTTATTTTACTAACTCTACAAAAAGCTGATACCGACGAAGACGGACTTACTGATAGCTATGAAGTGAAGAACAATCTTGATCCACTAAATCAAGATACTGACGGAGATGGATTAATAAATCTCAGGATAGCCTACCTACAATTAATAACTATCATCTATATGCGGGAGTAGGGAGTATTGCAGCCATTACTATAATAGTTATAGCTATTGTTTACAAGTTAAAAACTATTAAGAAATGATGATCTTCATCAAATCTATGACATATGATGTCTCGGGACGCGGAATGATTCTTCTTAGCTCTGAAGAGAGTTTAGTTATGTCTTTCATATAATTAAATGGATAAAGAATATCAAAAGGATAATATTTCATAGAAGTTCCAATTAAAATTACGTTTTGCGTTGCTGCTTTATAGAGTTCTATCCATTTCTCTAAAGGAACTTGATCAAGAGTTTTTGTGTATGAAGGAATTAACGTAAAAAGAATTATAGGATTTTCTTTTAGTGACATCTTTAATATCGTATTAACCATCTTTTTTGAGAATCCGTAACTATCCTCACATTGAAAAGCAAGCCATATAGGTATACTTGCTGTTTGTAAGTTAAAGAAGGGATTGATTGCAGTAAAGCAGTCAAAAAAGAACTTCTTAACTTCTATATCATGGGCTTCAAAAAATTTTACATAGAACTTAAAAACATTTTCACTCAGTCTTTCAGGATGATTTACTTGAATTTTTAAAAAATCAAATCCATTCTCATCTGCGAAGTCTCTCGTTTCAGCTTCTAGACCATTAATAGTACCCCATTCACTCTCTGGGTATTCCTCTATGGGATATTCATCACCTAAACTCCAAGAACGTACACTAGAACCTTGTGATTTAAGCCAAGCACTTAATCTTTCAGACCCATAAATATATTCATCGGGGGTTATATCGCCAAGTCCACCAACTTGAAATGTACTGTTATCACTTATTCTATAATGTTTCCACATGTATTTTACGTCTAAGAATATAATAGTTCCTTCTTTGTTTAACCTGTCTAAGATAAAATTTTTATATGCGTTTGGAAGGATTCTTAGCTTAAATCTAACGGTATCCAGAAACCTCAATAGAAACCTATCATGAGCAGGATCATAATGAATTATTATCTCTATGTTTCCATTATTTATTTCATTAAGTTTATTTGCTGTACGAATTCCTGAGTGGACCCTTGACCATATATCATCTGGATGCCTCTCCTTTTCTTTGACAATTAAAAGAAAATGCTGCGTAAGAAAAGGTGCACTAATAAAGGATGCCAAGTGAGAAGCCGCACCACTAGGCGCACCAATAATTATAAAATCATGCTTTGTCGATGATGTATTTTCATATTGTGAAATTACCCAATTGGCTGCATTTTCTACAGTTACAAATTTCAATAATGATTTGTCAATTCCCATTTTTTTCAAAATGGAGTTTGCTAGCCAGATACTTATGCTAGCTCCAAATTTTGAAAAAATCTTTGCAAAAGGCTCCAGCTGAGGATTTATTTCAAATGGTTCAAAAAGTCTATTGGAAAGAGCAGATGCTGTGGCTCTTATAGTAGTGGATGATGAATCAATATTCTTAAAAATTAAGTTAAGTAGTTCTTGGTTCACATAATTTCCTCCTGAGTGAATCAAACTTGATCTATAGTTATTCATGTAATAAAATTTGTTTTTAAATGAAATAAAAATTGTTCCTTTTTTGCAAAAATTATATAAATTATATAAATATTTTTGTACCAATCCCCTCGTTTAATCAAAAACTTTTTTAGCTATAATATAAAAATACACCAAAAGATATGTTACGCTGATTTTTTTGTAATAAGAAGGTGATGAAAATGAGAATTGAACGTTTGCTTACAGACATAGGCTTCACAGAGAACGAAGTTAATGAACTTATAAGCTCAAAGGGTGTTGTTCGAGAAAGATATGAAAACCTATATTATGCAAGATTTTTAAGAGGGACTTCATTATTTAAAAGATGGACTGTTATTTTTGGTGTTAATGATATAATTCCTCCTTATCCTCCAGTCCGTAGGATTTATAATATAAAGAATGGATTGAGTAGGCATTTCGGCGAAAAAGAGTTCTACCTTGAAGAACTAGTTGATGGTTACAATGTTAGAATCGTTAGCGTTTTGAATAGAGTTTTAGCTATTACCAGAGATGGCATCGTTTGTCCTTTCTCAACTGAGAGAATCTCTGACTTCTTTGATGTTGAAAATTTTTTCAAGTCTTATTGAGACATACGTTGGGTTCATGAGTATCCGAAAATGAAAGAGGCACCTTTCAATTCTACACTAGTCTTA